>DUYW01000034.1 GCA_013349825.1 Gammaproteobacteria bacterium
AGGGTAGTCAATTCCAGCTATTGGTGTTTGTTTGGTGCTCACTCCTCAAAACACTACATATAGGGGTTACTCACGTCAAGTGCATAGCCCGCTCTCTAAATTGAGACTCTTCAAGTTGCCCATGCTCTTTAAGCTCTTTGCAGCAGGTGTGTTACACCCCCCCGCTATCCAATAATCGACAGCTTCAGTCGTCCCAAACCAGTACTTGAACAATATAGGTTTGATAGGTACCGCGAACTGGAAAGTATGAAATAGAGCTCTTTTGTGTGCAGTTCAATAAATCCTGTTATTATCCATCCATCATTCATTAGCATTTCAGTATGTTTGAGAGTGATTATTATTTTTATCTAAATATATGGAGATAATTTGATGAAGAAAATACTGCCTATAATAGTAGGGATGACATTTGCACTTACAACATTTACAACCAGTGCCGGGGAGTTTGGTGACCTGCACGCGACGGTAATGAAGGCAAGAGACTCTCTTGTTACATTGGTCAAAAATGAGAATAAGCGAGGACCGGAGCAGCAAAAGCTGGTACGTGATAGTGCAGATGCAGTCAGCGATATGATTGCAGGGATGAGGGCTCCAAGAGGTAAAGAGGCACAGTTTAATGAGATGGTAGTAAACTGGGTTGCATTCAAAAATACACGCCGAAACCAACTGGTTCCCCTAATACTTGCGGGTAAGCAGGCTGAAGGCGAGAAAATTGCCATGGGTGTGCAGAAGGTTCGCCTGAAGAAAGTACTGAGTATTTGTAAGGTGCTAGATAAGTAGTTGACATATAGGCTACAACAGCTCCACACCTCTATCATACAGAAGAGGTGTGGAGCCAGACGCAAACCCAACAACTATGAGCTGAAAGTCCACCTACTTATTCCAAGATAATATTGCCTGTATCTCCATTTGATGGGTCCTTGTGTCGCTCCAGATACTCCTGAACCATCTCATCAGTGATATTTCCTTTAGTCCAATCGCCATACCTTATCGCCTAGAAATGTCTATCCCAGTATCGCTTCCTTAGCTCTGGAAACTCATTTTGCAATATCCTTGATGATCCCCTCTTTAACCTCTTCACAAGATTACTGATTGATACTCTTGCCAGATACTCTACGGTACAAAAGTACGCACACCTTGCGAAGTCTCTTTTACACGGTGTTGCGAACAACTCTCTGCTCGACTCAGCACCAGATGTAGCCGTTGGACAGCAGTAAGTTATTGAGTTTCACCCTCTGCTAGGCACCGACATTCGGGCAAACTAGACACCAAAAGAAAAGGCTCATCAAAAGATGAGCCTTTTCAATCATTTAATTGGTAGCGGGGGCCGGATTTGAACCAACGACCTTCGGGTTATGAGCCCGACGAGCTACCAGACTGCTCCACCCCGCATCAACGATGGGGCGAATATTACAGACACTTCTAATATAAAGCAAGCAGTTTTTGTAATATATTACAATCGTATGGATATTGAATTACCAACACTACCCAATTGCACTCTGACAGATCAGCATCAATTGGGCAGGAAATAAACCGAGTGCCAAGACAACCATTGCATTGAGCGAAAGCGTTATGCCCACCGGGTTTAAATCAACATTTTCTACAGACATCCCCTCTCCCTCAGCCTTATCAAAGTAGATTGTTTTGATCACTCTCAGATAGTAGAAAGCACCAATAACAGAGAAGAAGACTGCCGCAACGGCCAACCAGACCAGATCAACCGAGACCACCTGTTGCAGTACAGCAAGCTTGGCATAGAAGCCTACTGTCGGTGGCACTCCAGCCATTGAGAACATGAGGATAAGCATCATCAGCGCATACCAAGGGTGGCGTTTTGCCAACCCTTTATAGTCTGAGATCTCTTCTGCCTCAAACCCTTTACGGCTCATCAACAGAATCATCCCAAAGCCGCCTGCTGAGGTAAGCGCATAGGTTATGGCATAGAACATTGCTGACTCGTAACCTGCTTCAGTACCACTCAGCACGCCCAGCAGCAAGAAACCAATATGGGAGATACCTGAATAGGCCAGCATGCGTTTCAAGTTGGTTTGGGCAATCGCAATCACGTTACCCAGCGCCATTGAGAGTAGTGCGAGAATAATCAACATGGGTTGCCAATCGAGTATCATTCCATTCAGTCCATCCACCAGCAGCCGCATGACCATCGCAAAGGCAGCAATCTTGGGTGCGCTGGCGATATAGGTGGTTACTGAGGTTGGAGCACCCTGATAGACATCAGGCACCCACATATGGAATGGTACAGCACCGAGTTTAAAGGCGGTCCCGGAGACTACAAAGACCAGCCCAAACACCAGTACCAAATTGAGATCTGCGTTGCTGCTCTGGCTCTGTATCGCTATAGCAACCTCGCCAATATCCAGGCTACCCGTTGCACCATAAAGCATAGAGATACCATAGAGCAACATACCGGAGGCCAGGGCTCCCAATACAAAATACTTCATCGCTGCCTCTGAGGCACGCGCTTCATCGCGTTGCAGTGCAACCATCACATACATCGACAGAGACATCAGCTCCAGCCCAAGATAGAGTGTCAAGAAGGAGTGAGCCGATATCAAAATCATCATTCCCAGCACACCAAATAACCCCAACACGAAGTACTCTCCACGATAGAGCTCGCGATCCTTCTGATAATCCCCTGAGTAGAGGAAGACCATGGTTGTAATCAATAAAACAGCGATCTTCAGTACGTCCCCCATTGGGTCACGCACAATCGAGCCATCAAAGAGTAACTGTGTTTCACCACTCATACCTGCTGCAACTACAACCGCTGTGACCAACAGAGAGCCCATAGTCAGCAGCCCTGTAATAATGCGACTCTCCTCTTTTACGAAGAGGTCTACTAACAACACAGCGCATGCCAGTGTCAGCAGGGTAATTTCTGGCGCGACAGCAGAGAGTTGTGAAGTATCAAATTTCATTTCTTATCTTCCTACAGTTTGGAGACCGTAATCTGTTGTAACAGATGATCTACTGAGGCATGCATCACATCAATGACAGGTGCAGGATAGAGCCCCATCCCCAATACCGCTGCCGCAAGAATTGCCATTATCAGAAATTCTCTCTTATTCATATCACTCAAACCGGCAACTCCCTCATTGCCCACCTTGCCATAGACCACACGCTTATACATCCACAGAGTATAGGCAGCCCCCAGAATCAGCGTAGTTGCAGCCAGGAAGGCAATCCAGAAGTTGGCACGGAAAGCGCCCAGGATCACCATAAACTCACCGACAAAACCAGAGGTGCCGGGAAGTCCTGCATTGGCCATCGAGAAGAAGAGCATGAAGGCGGCAAAAACCGGCATGGTATTCGCGACACCACCGTAATCCCCGATCTGGCGTGAATGGAGACGATCATAGAGAACGCCCACACTGAGGAACATGGCACCCGAAATAAAGCCGTGGGAGATCATCTGCGCCAGCGCACCTTCGACACCAATGGCAGCCCCTTCCATACTACCGCTCTGCTTGAAGATCATGAACGGGATAAAGAAGCCGAGGGTGACAAAGCCCATGTGTGAAATCGATGAGTAGGCGATCAGCTTCTTCATGTCCTGCTGCACCAGCGCCACAAAACCGATATAGACCACCGCTATCAGCGACAAGGTAATCATGAAGGTATCCAGTTCACTGCTCGCATCCGGCACAATTGGCAGACTGAAGCGAAGGAAACCGTAGGCTCCCATCTTCAACATGATTGCTGCCAGTACAACAGAGCCACCGGTCGGTGCCTCTACGTGCGCATCCGGTAACCAGGTGTGAACAGGCCACATCGGTACCTTGACTGCAAAGGCGAGCAGAAAGGCAAAGAAGATCAGTATCTGTGCGGTCATTCCAATCTTCAGATCATGATAGGCCAAAATCGAGAAGGTATTACTCTCGCTATAGAGCCATAGCAGCGAGATCAGCATAAAGACTGAGCCGAGGAAGGTATAGAGGAAGAATTTGATGGTTGCATAGACACGGTTCGGTCCACCCCAGACACCGATAATGACAAACATCGGAATCAGCATCGCCTCCCAGAAGACATAGAAGAGAATCGCATCCAGTGCTGCGAAGACTCCGTTCATCAGACCCGTCATCATCAGGAACGCCGCCATATACTGCGAATTACGATCCTGAATCACTTCCCAGCCAGCTATCACTACAATCACCGTAATAAAGCTGGTAAGCACAATAAACGGCATGGAGATACCGTCGACACCCAAGTGATAATTGATGTTGAACGGCTCAATCCAGGGAACCATCTCAACAAACTGCATCAGATGGGTGGTTCGATCAAAACCGTTCCATAGAGCGAGGGAGATCAACAGTGTAATCATTGCGAAGGTGAGCGCTGTGACGCGCCCAAAGGCACCTCGACGATCTCCAACCGCCAACGTCAACAGGCCGCCCACAATGGGAATCCAGATCAATAAACTTAAAAGGGAGGAGTCTGAACTCATAATCAAATACTCTTCTTAACCACAGCTGTGGGAATATTAGGGCTATCGGGGTTGACTGTAAGTGTCTGTACCATTGGTGCCAAAGTACCCTCTCTGGGGTTGCTCAACTCAATCTCTGTGTAGACTAGTCCCATGAATAATTACCTGTACAGTACCCAAGCCAGCATAATGAGAAGGCCGATAATCATTGCAAAGGCGTAGTGGTAGAGATAGCCACTCTGCAGATGGCGAATGATCGCGGCGATCTTCCCTACACTGTAAGCGGAGCCATTTACGACCAGACCATCAATTAATTTTGTATCGCCAAATTTCCACAGCAGACCACCAATTCCTCTCGAGCCACCCGCAAAGAAGATCTCATTAAAGCTGTCAAAGCCGTACTTGTTCTCCAGCAGTGCATGAACTCCTGAGAAGCGTTGCTTGATCGCCTCAGGAATATCAGGTCGCACCATGTAGAAGTAATAGGCGGTACCTACACCAGACATTGCCAACCAAAATGGAGGGGCCATCATGCCGTGAAGGATAAAGCCCAAAACACCGTGAAATCCCTCCCCTACATGTGCCAGTACATCATGCTCCGGCTTCACCTGAATGGCATCACCGAAGAAGCCGGCAAATAGCATCGGCTCAACAAAGAGCGCACCAATAATGGCCGAGGGAATCGCCAACGCGATGAGTGGCCCTGTTACCACCCATGGCGTCTCATGTGGTGCGTGTCCATGTCCGTGAGACTCATCAACATCACTGTCATGTTCTTCATCGTGATGATGGTGTGCCTGATGGAAACGCTCTTCACCATGGAACACCAGGAAGAACATACGGAAGCTGTAGAGTGCCGTAATAAATACGCCCAACAGTACCGCAATATAGGCAAAGGTTGATCCTGCTGTATTGGAGGCATGTACCGCCTCGATGATGGCATCCTTGGAGAAGAAGCCAGCAAAACCGGGAAAGCCAATCAATGCCAGTGAACCGACCAGTGAAGTCCAGTAGGTAATCGGCATATATTTCTTCAGCCCCCCCATATGACGCATATCCTGTTCATGGTGCATCGCAATGATCACCGAACCGGCGGCGAGGAAGAGCAGAGCCTTGAAGAAGGCGTGGGTCATTAGATGGAAGACACCTGCCGCATAGGCAGAGGCACCCAGCGCTACGGTCATATAACCGAGCTGTGAGAGTGTTGAATAGGCAACCACGCGCTTGATATCGTGCTGTACCAGCCCAAGGAACCCCATAAAGAGTGCAGTAATGGCACCAATAATCAACACCACAGAGAGTGCGGTCTCTGAGAGTTCAAACAGGGGCGACATACGAGCCACCATAAAGATACCTGCGGTCACCATGGTTGCGGCATGGATCAGAGCCGAAATCGGCGTTGGACCCTCCATAGAGTCTGGCAACCAGACATGCAGCGGCACCTGTGCCGATTTACCCATTGCACCAATAAAGAGGAGAATACAGATCAGCGTCATCACTGACCACTCACTGTCCCCCCAGATGTTGATCGTCTGACCTACGACGCTGTCAGTACCGGCAAAGACTTCTGCGTAATCCAGTGAGCCAAAATAGAGCAATACCCCTGCAATACCCAGAAGAAAACCAAAGTCTCCCACTCGATTCACCAAAAAGGCCTTGAGATTGGCATAGATTGCAGTCTCTTTCTGGTACCAGAAACCAATCAACAGATAGGAAACTACACCGACAGCTTCCCAACCGAAGAAGAGCTGCATGAAGTTGTTGGACATCACCAACATGAACATGGAGAAGGTGAAGAGCGAGATATAGCTGAAGAAACGCTTGTAGCCGGGATCTTCCTGCATATATCCGATGGTATAGATATGCACCATCAGCGAGACAAAGCTCACCACCACCAGCATCATTGCAGTTAGCTGATCAACCAGGAAACCCACATGGAAACCAACGCCGCCACTCACCATCCAGGTGTAGACGTTACCGTTAAAGGTGTTGCCATTGATCGCCGTATCCTGAAACACGACCAGTGAAAGCACAAAGGAGGCCGCTACCCCACCAATGGTAACGATATGCGCAACCTTGCGTTCCATCCAGTGGCCAAAGATGCCAGCCAGAATACTGCCGATCAGTGGCGCGAATACAATACTCAGGTAGATTGATTTCATTTCCATACCCCTACCCCTTCAAGCTGCCAAGATCATCAACATTGATGGTTTTACGGTTACGGAACAGTAGCACCAGGATTGCCAACCCAATCGCTGCTTCTGCTGCAGCCACCGTAAGAATAAAGAAGACAAAGACCTGTCCATTCGGATCCCCCAGGTAGTGGGAGAAGGCTACAAAATTAATATTGACCGAGAGCAGCATCAGCTCAATCGCCATCAACAGAATGATCACATTCTTTCGGTTGAGGAAGATCCCCGCCATACTCAGGGTGAAGAGCAGCGCCCCAAGAATCAGAAAGTCAGACAGTGCAATCATGTCTCATCTCCTTCTCGAATATCGAGCAAGCGAACTCGATCACTCCGATTCACACGGTGTTGATCCGCAATATTCTGTTTCCTGCTCTCTGGACGACGGCGAAAGGTAAGTCCTATCGCTGCGACAATGGCAATCAACAGGATTGCTGCGGCCACTTCAAAGGAGAACACATGGACTGTATAGAGTTGTTCCCCCAACTCCTTGGTATTACTGTAATCCGGACCATGCGGTACCGGGGATGGAAAGTTTTCAGCACTGAAGTAACGCCCCCCCAACACCACACTCATCTCAACCACGATGGTAGCCGCAACCAGTGCGCCCGCCGGGAAATAGCGTGTAAAGCCCTCACGTAGCGGCTCCATATTGGCATCCAGCATCATCACCACAAACAGGAACAATACCATCACGGCACCGACATAGACCAATACCAAGGTGATCGCCAGGAATTCTGCCTCCAGCAGTAACCATAGTGCTGAGGTGGTGAAGAATGCAAGAATCAGAAAGATCGCTGCATGTACTGCACTTTTGGCAGTAATCACTTTAAAGGCCGCAAACAGCAACACTGCACTGAAGAGGTAAAATAGTATTGAAGTCATTTATCGATACCTCCCATCCACTTCCAGGTCCGCTGCCAGTTGTGACTCATTTTGATCTCCAATCTTCAGCAGCTCCTCTTTGGTGATCACCGAACCGGTGCGAGACTCAAAGCAGTACTCGTAAATCCGAGTCTCAACAATAGCATCCACTGGACACGCCTCCTGACAATATCCACAAAAGATACATTTAAAAAGATCAATGTCATAACGGGTGGTACGACGGTTACCATAATTACTGGAACGTCCCGCACCATTCACTTGCGGCGCACCCTCATTACGAGGAGCCGCCTCGATGGTGATGGCCATTGCCGGACAGACCGCCTCACACAGTTTACAGGCAATGCAGCGCTCTTCACCATCTTCATAGCGGCGCAGTGCATGCAATCCACGAAAACGGGGGGACTGAGGTGCTTTCTCTTCTGGATAGTTGAGGGTAAATTTCTTTTTAAACAGATACTTACCAGTAACACTCAGCCCCTGCAACAACTCCCATAGTGTCCAGACCTTTAAAAGTTTCTTTAACTTATCCATTCATCAGGCTCCCAAAACACCGCTAAACCAGGGACCCAACTCTGCGTAGATCGCCACACCTTCCACAAACAGCCAGAAGATCGTAACTGGCAGAAACACTTTCCAGCCCAGACGCATGATCTGGTCATAGCGGTAACGGGGAAAAGTGGCTCGGAACCAGAGGAAAAGAAAGAGGAAGATTGACATCTTCATCAGCAACCAGAAGAGTCCGGGCACCCACGCAGTCATGGGGTCCAATACTGGAATCCCCTGAAAAGGTGAGAGCCACCCTCCCAGAAAGAGAATACTGGAGAGCGCTGCAATCAAGATCATGTTGGCATATTCCGCCAGAAAGAAGATTGCAAAGGTCATTCCTGAATATTCCACATGGAACCCGGCAACAATCTCAGATTCACCCTCAGCCACATCGAATGGCGCACGGTTGGTCTCGGCAACACCGGAGAGGAAATAGACTACAAATAGTGGCAGTAGCGGCAGCCAGTACCAAGTCAGAAAGTTTCCCTCCTGTGCTCGTACAATATCACCCAAGTTAAGACTTCCCGCAGCCATCAGCACCCCAACTAACGCAAAACCCATTGCGATCTCATAGGAGACCACCTGTGCAGCTGAACGCATCGCTCCCAAGAAGGCATATTTTGAGTTAGAGGCCCATCCCGCAATGATCACACCGTAAACACCAATAGAGGTCAGTGCCAATACATAGAGTAGCCCTGCATCCATATTGGAGAGGACCAGTTCATCATCAAAGGGGATCACTGCCCATGCCGCCAGAGCAGGGGCAATCGATAGAATGGGGGCCACAACAAACAGTATTTTATTGGCACCGGTTGGCAGGATAATCTCCTTAAACATCAGTTTAAGTGCATCTGCAATCGGCTGTAGCCATCCTTTGGGTCCAACGCGATTCGGGCCGATACGAACCTGCATATAGCCAATAATCTTGCGTTCTGCATAGGTGAGATAGGCAACCCCCAACATCAATGGCGCAACAATGACAACAATCTTGACAATCGTCCAGAGAACGGTCAATACAGTATCTGAAAGCTCAAACATTATGCTGTTGCCCCTTCATTGTGTTGATGTTGCTCTGCTTTTCCCAGTGAACTCTGCTGTAATGGTTGCGAACGTCGGGTTAGTGCATCACCACGATAGATCGCAACGCCACTTGCTGCCGTTGCACTGCTGTTACCCCAATCTGCCGGGCCAACCCAGGAGGTAATCTCCTCATCCGTACCCTCGCTCTCCATCGCATCACAGGCCTGCTTCACCTCTTGCAACACAGATTCGGAGTCACCAAACTCAAACCCGTCCAGATTAAAGAGTGTGCCCAATACACGTAAAATCTTCCATCCTGGGCGTGCCTCTCCTTTGGGCGAAACCACTCCCTGAAAACTCTGCCATACTCCTTCCATGTTTATGAAGGTGCCCGAGGTTTCGGTAAAGGCGGCCATCGGCAATACAACGTCAGCCTTTCTGCTAGAAACTTCGTCGGCAAAAGCGGCAATAGAGACCACAAACTCACTCTGACCAATCGCCTCTACGGCACCTTCTGCGAGATCCTCTGCAGCTTCAATGCCCATCAAGAGCAGCGCTTTGGGTGGCATCTCCACCATAGTACCAAGATCCATCCCGACCGAATCAACAACCTGTTTCGCCACGCCATGGTGAGGCACTGCGCCAGCCAGTTGGCCCCCTAATGCATTCGCACCTTCAGTCACCACACCCAGTGTTGCGCCACTCATCACGGCAATCGCATCAGCCAATGCATAGAGCACCGATTGATTATGATCTTGATAGGCCAAACCACCCAGCAGCACCAGTGCCTGATCCCCTCTGAGCAGCGATTCAGCAGTTACACGGTGGGATGCCTCTACCACAGCATTAGTCGTGAGTGCAGAAAGTCCTGACAGCTCACTCCCCTTACCCATCTCTTCCAATGCCTTGGCAATCGCAGCAACGGTTGGTGTCAATTGATCAACAGCCAATTCTTGAGTCAGCGCATAGTTGTAGACAACGCCTTGAGGGTGGACTGAGGAGACCTCAGCACCGGCCAATGCAGCTTTTCTGATTCGATGTGCCAGCAGCGGCTGTTCATGACGCAAGTTTGCGCCGACAACCAAAATTGCATTCTGCTGTTCCACTTGAGGCAATGTAATGCCTAACCGGGGAGAGCGTTGTTCCTGTTGACCGGAAAAATCATATTGGCGTAGTCTGTGGTCAATATTTGAAGAGCCCAGACCACGCACCATCTTCTGTAGCAAATAAAATTCCTCAACGGTACTACTGGGAGAGGTCCAAGCACCCAGTGCACTGCCGCCTGCTCCGTTAACCACAGCCTGAACCCCTTTGACAGCGGCTTCCAATGCACTCTGCCAATCTGTTGTGATCAGCTTACCCTCTTCGTTACGAACCATCGGCTGAGTGAGTCGATCATCACTCTCTAACCCCAGATAGCTGAAACGGTCACGATCTGAGATCCAGAGTTCATTGATTGCCTCATTCTCAAGCGGTACAACCCGCATCACGGCCCCGTTGCGGGTTTGAATCTGTATATTGGAGCCTACTGCATCATGTGCGGCAATACTGGGGAAGCTCTTCATCTCCCAACTACGCGCAGTATAAAGAAATGGCTTGGAGAGCAGTGCCCCGACTGGACAGAGGTCGATAATATTTCCAGAGAGTTCAGAACTGAGAGATTTCTCTACATAGGTACCGATCTCCATATGGTCACCACGCCCGGTGCCACCAATTTCTGCAATACCGCCAATTTCCACACCAAAACGCACACAACGGGTGCAGTGGATACAACGCGTCATCTCTGTTGCAACCAACGGTCCATAATTCTTGTCTTTGACAATGCGCTTCTTCTCTTGGTAACGTGCTTGGTCAGCGCCGTACCCCAGCGCAATCTCCTGCAGGTCACACTCACCACCCTGATCACAGACAGGACAGTCGAGTGGGTGGTTGATCAGCAGAAACTCCATCACGCTCTTCTGTGCGGCAATCGCCTTAGGTGATTTTGTCCACACCTTCATCCCATCCATGACCGGTGTAGCGCAGGCAGGAAGCATTTTGGGTGCCTTCTCCACCTCAACCAGGCACATACGACAGTTGGCAGAGGTGGTCAGTTTTTTGTGGTAACAGAAGCGAGGAATCTCGATACCGTTGTCATCGGCCACTTCAATCAACATTTGCCCAGGCTCTACCTGGTATTCAATGTCATTGAGTTGAATCGTAAGAGACTCTTTATTATCCATTTCGATCTTCTCCTACCAGTCCGATTTCACCATACACTGCTTGTGATCAATATGGTACTGGAACTCATCACGATAGTGTTTGAGGAAGCTGCGTACCGGCATTGCTGCGGCATCGCCCAAGGCACAGATAGTATTGCCTTCAATATTACTTGCTACGTTATCAAGCAGGTCAAGATCGGCTGCAGAGCCGTTACCCGCTTCAATCCGCTGCAATACCCGATAGAGCCAACCAGTCCCTTCACGACAGGGGGTACATTGACCACAGGATTCTTCATAATAGAAGTAGGAGAGACGCTCCAGCACGCGAGACATACAGGTGGTCTCATCCATCACAATCACCGACCCCGCACCTAACATGGAGCCAGCCGCCGCAATAGAGTCATAATCCATGTTGACTTCCATCATCTGCTCACCCGGAATTACAGGTGTCGAGGAGCCTCCCGGAATCACTGCCTTTAGTTGATGTCCATCGCGTACACCACCAGCCATCTCCAACAATTCTGAGAACGGCATACCCAGTGGTACTTCAAAATTTCCAGGTCTGTTTACATGCCCTGAAACCGAGAACAGCTTCTCTCCACCACTATTCGGAACCCCCTGATCCAGGAACCACTGCCCACCCTTCTCTAAAATAACCGGAATTGAGGCGAGGCTCTCCGTATTATTAATAGTGGTTGATCGACCATAGAGGCCAAAACCTGCCGGAAATGGTGGCTTAAAACGGGGCTGCCCTTTCTTACCTTCTATAGAGTTGAGCAGTGCCGTCTCTTCACCACAAACATAGGCACCTGCTCCCAGATGAGCATGAAGCTGAAAATCAAACCCACTACCCAGGATATTTTCCCCCAGTAACCCGGCAACACGCGCCTCTTCCAGTGCACCTTCAAAGCGACTGTAGGGTTCCCAGAATTCGCCACGAATATAGTTGTATCCGGCAGATGCCCCGATACAGTACCCCGCAATAATCATCCCCTCAACCAACTGGTGCGGGTTATAACGCAAGATATCTCGATCTTTACAGGTACCCGGCTCACCTTCGTCCGAGTTGCAGACAATATATTTCTGTCCCGGTGCATTGCGCGGCATGAAACTCCACTTCAACCCTGTTGGGAATCCTGCTCCACCGCGGCCACGCAGGTTGGAGAGCTTGATATCCTCGATCAACACCTCTGCAGGCGTCTTCTCGCTGAGAATCTTCTTCAGAACCTCATAGCCGCCACTGCTCTGGTAGGCCTCAAGACTCCAGGAATTTTCCAGGTGATTATTACGAAAACAGACCTGATTCGCCATGGTTATCCCTCCTTCCTCAGCTCATCAAGCAGCTTGTCGATCTTCTCAGGATCAAGGTGCTCATGGTAGTGTTCACCGACCTGCATCACCGGTGCATTCACACAGGCTCCAAGACACTCCACCTCTTTCAGTGAGAACAGGCCATCTTCGGTTATTTCACCAAAACCGATACCCAATTTATCTTCGAGGTGATCAACCACCTGTTTGGAGTTACGCAACATGCAGGAGATGTTGGTACAGACACAGAGCTTATGTTTTCCCTGTGGCTTATGTTCATACATTGAATAGAAGGTGGCAACCTCATAGACGTTGATCGCTGGCATCTGCAGATACCCGGCCACAGCATCCATCAGCTCTTGCGTCAGATGCCCACCATTCTGATCTTGCACAATACGCAGTGCAGCCATTACCGCAGACTGTTTCTGCTCTGCTGGATACTTATTGACCCAACGATCTATATCAGCGCGGGAGGTATCGGAAATTAGTTCTGCACTCATCGATCCATGCTCATCTATCTATTTCACCAAATACCACATCCATGGTACCGATTACAGCAACTACATCTGCAAGCATATGCCCTTTCACCATTTCTTCCATTGCAGCAAGATGGGCAAAGCCCGGGGCACGAATCTTCAGCCTGTAAGGCTTATTGGCACCATCCGAAAGAATATAGGTTCCAAATTCCCCTTTGGGGTGCTCAACCGCCGCATACGCCTCACCTTTTGGAACACTATACCCTTCAGTAAAATGTTTAAAGTGGTGAATCAGTGACTCCATCCCCTCTTTCATCTCACTCCGTGGCGGTGGGGTCACCTTATGGTCATCGGCCATCACTGCTCCAGGGTTCTGTCTCAACCAGGTTACACACTGTTGAATGATGTGGTTGGACTGGCGCATCTCTTCGATACGCACCAGATAACGGTCATAGCAGTCACCATTCACACCGATAGGAATCTCAAAGTCGAGTTTGTCATATACCTCATAAGGCTGCTTACGACGCAAATCCCATGCTACACCAGAACCACGCAACATCGGCCCGGTAAAGCCTAACTGCTTTGCCAAATCTGCATCTATCACACCGATATCCACGGTACGCTGTTTCCAGATACGGTTATTGGTCAACAAGGTCTCATATTCATCAACCAGCTTGGGGAAACGCCCGGTAAAATTCTCAATAAAGTCGAGTACAGAGCCATCACGCCCCTCATTCTGTCGCTTCAGATCTTTTTCACTTCGCCACTGGTTAGATTTGTATTTCGGCATCTCATCCGGTAGATCACGATAAACCCCACCCGGACGATAGTAGGCCGCATGCATACGCGCTCCAGAGACCGCCTCGTAGAGATCCATCAGATCCTCACGCTCCCGAAAACAGTAGAGGAACACAGTCATAGCACCCACATCCAGTGCATGGGTACCCAGCCACATCAAATGGTTGAGAATACGGGTTATCTCATCAAACATCACGCGGATATATTGGGCCCTCTCAGGGACCTCTACCCCCAGCAGCTTCTCAATGGTCATCACATAGGCATGCTCATTGCACATCATCGAGACATAGTCGAGACGATCCATATAGGGGATGCTCTGGTTATACATCCGCTGCTCAGCCAACTTCTCTGTTCCACGGTGAAGCAGACCAATATGCGGATCAGCCCGCTCAATGGTCTCACCATCCATTTCCAAAATCAGTCGCAGTACACCATGCGCTGCAGGGTGCTGAGGGCCGAAATTCAGCGTAAAGTTACGGATTTCTGCAGCACTCATCTCTGCCGGATTAGTGGACATAACGATTATCCTTTCGAATCACACGTTCGGTATTGACTCGTTCATCGATCGTCACCGGCTCATACACTACACGTCCCTTCATCTCGTCATAGCGCATCTCAACATGCCCCGTCATCGGGAAGTCTTTACGCAGTGGGTGACCAATGAAGCCATAATCTGTCAAAATCCTGCGGAGATCCGGGTGTCCATCAAAGGCAATCCCGTAGAGATCGAACGCCTCACGCTCATACCAGTTTGCCGATTTCCAGATATCAACAACGGTTGGGATCACTGGAAAACTGTCTTCTTCAACAAATACACGGATGCGGAGTCGCTCATTCAGACGGTAGGAGATCAGGTGAAGCACAACCGCATAGCGTTTTCCTGTCCAGTGCTTACCTGCTGCCTGTTCATACGCTGAATAGTCGACACCACAGAGATCAATCAACTGCTCCATCTGAAATTGTGGCTTTTCTCTTAAAGCCAGACAAAACTCCAGGTAGTCGCTAGCCTCTACCTCTACGGTTAGCTCATTCAACTCTTCGCTAATTTTCAGATCAAGCTCTTCAAATTGCTCTTCGAGCCGCTCCTGCAGGGTATCGTCAGTCAGTGCCATAATTAATTATCGTGCAATGGTGTTGGTACGACGAATTTTGTCGTGCAGTTGCAGGATGCCGTAGACCAGCGCTTCTGCGGTTGGAGGACAGCCGGGAACATAGATATCAACCGGTACCACACGATCACACCCTCGCACCACCGCATAGGAGTAGTGGTAGTAACCCCCACCATTGGCACAAGAACCCATTGAGATCACCCAACGTGGCTCAGACATCTGGTCGTAAACTTTTCGTAGCGCAGGTGCCATTTTATTAACCAAGGTACCTGCCACAATCATCACATCCGATTGTCGCGGACTGGGGCGGAAGATCATTCCAAAACGGTCCAGATCATAACGTGCTGCGGCTGAGTGCATCATCTCCACTGCACAGCAGGCCAATCCAAAGGTCATTGGCCACATCGATCCTGTACGCGCCCAGTTGATCAATTTATCTGCACTGGTGGTGACAACTCCCTCTTCAAGTATCCCTTCTATTCCCATTCCAGTGCCCCTTTCTTCCACTCATAGATGAATCCAATCACCAGAATTAACAGGAAGATCCCCATTGAGGCCAAGCCGAATGCACCCAGCTGATCCAGTACAACAGCCCAAGGAAACAGAAAGGCAATTTCAAGATCAAAAATAATAAAAAGAATGGCGACAAGATAGAAACGCACATCAAATTTCATGCGTGAATCTTCAAAGGCTTCGAAGCCGCACTCATAAGGTGAATTTTTTTCCCGATCCGGGCGGTGCTCGCCCAGCAAGAAACCGATCGCAATCGGTCCGAGGCCTACGCCCAAACCAACAACGATAAACAGCATAACCGGCAGATAGTGTTCTAGCATTGTTATTGTTTCAATCCTACTCAACAGCCATCAATAATGAGAACTTTGGCCACAACAAAAAGAGGGGCTAAGTTTACATCTCAACCATGGAGAGCCGCAAACGAAATCTCCAATCCATTAATATATGGTGCCGAAGGCCGGACTTGAACCGGCACGGCTTACGCCACTACCCCCTCAAGATAGCGTGTCTACCAATTCCACCACTTCGGCAAAAACTTACTTTTACTTCTCTTTTCTACTACTTCTCTTCTTTACTTCTTCTCTTCGGAGACAGAATCTACCATCTCTTTAAGTTTTTCCACTTCACCTTCTGGAACAGCCGGTAGTGCATCACCTGATGGCATCAGTGGTGCAACCTCTTCACCGTTTTGAGGTAGAGGAATACCGCTATTCATCTGGCTCTGATCGAAGAGTTTCTCATCTACTGGTAACGGAATTTCACTCTTCTGCTCTGCTTGCACACGATCAACCACACTGGTCGAGACCTCTTCCTTATGCCCTGCGAAGTATGCCAAGGAGAGGCTGGTGATAAAGAACACCGTTGCCAACCCCCCTGTCAGCCGACTCACGAAGGAGGTGGAACCCTGTGAACCAAATACGGTTGCTGAAGCACCACTGCCAAAGGCTGCACCAGCATCTGCGCCTTTACCGTGCTGCATTAAAATCAACCCTACCATGCCAATAGCTGCAACGACATGGACTAGTAATAAAATTGTTTGCATTAGATCAAGTACCTATCCAGCAGCCCGGCAGATGGTCAGAAAATCCTCAGATTTCAGTGAAGCACCACCAATCAAACCACCGTCAATATCAGGCTGCGCCAAAAGCTCAGCCGCATTTGCAGCATTCATGCTACCACCATATTGAATTCTTACACCATCAGCAACTAACTGATCTTGCTTGGCAATATGAGAACGAACAAAGGCGTGAACCTCTTGAGCCTGTTCAGGGGAAGCTGTTTTACCCGTACCAATCGCCCATACCGGCTCATAAGCAATCACCGAGTTCTGCAGTGCTGCAACACCATAGGCGTTGATTACCGCGTCCATCTGACGTGCACAAACCTGCTCGGTTACTCCCTCTTCACGCTCTTCCAGCAGTTCGCCGATACAGAGAATAGGCGTCAGGCCGGAATCCTGTGCTGCCTTGAACTTTTCAGCAACCAACTGATCACTCTCACCCCGACCATGACGGCGCTCAGAATGTCCTACAATGGCATACTGACAATTAAAGTCATTCAACATAGAACCTGAGATTTCGCCGGTATAGGCTCCTGAAGCTGCATTACTCAGGTCCTGACTACCCAGCGCAATTGCTGTGCCTCCGGTCAGTGCTGAGGCCTCTGCTATGTAGATCGCAGGTGCACAGACAACAACCTCGGCTACATTCACTTCACCGATCCCTGCTTTTAGCCCTGCAACCAGTTCACGGATAGACTCCAGTGTTCCATTCATCTTCCAGTTTCCGGCAACAATCGGTTTGCGCATTGACGACTCCCTTATTCAAAACTCATTCTTCCATGCAACCCCCTCATTCTTATCACATGAGGTTGTTGCCAAAATTGCAGCGGCGAATCTTAGCGATTCAGCCTCAATAAATCAATCGAAATTGGTGACTAAATCTCACCGACCTCTTGTTGCACAATATCTGACAACCATTTTACCTCTCTCTCAACCTCTTCAGAGTCCTCACCTTCTACCATCACTCGAACCAGAGGCTCAGTACCCGAAGCACGTAACAGCACGCGTCCACGCTCTGCCAGACGCCGCTCAACCTCTTTAAGTGCCTGCTGAATTGCGGGCGAATCATTCACACTTCGTTCACGCAAGACCACATTGATCATCTGCTGTGGGTAACGCGCCACTTCACGACTCCACTCAGACAGTGGTTTTCCACTCTCTACCAACTCGTATAGCACCTGCAACGCACTGACAATACCATCTCCGGTTGTCGTTCGGTCGAGACAGATCAGATGCCCTGAGGACTCTCCACCCAGTAATCCCTGATGTTGTTGCAGTAGCTCCAACACATAACGGTCCCCGACAGCGGCCCGCATAAAAGGGATTTCAAGACGTGAAAAGGCGTGTTCCAATCCCAAGTTGGTCATCAAAGTACCCACTACAGGCCCCTGAATGCCCCCTTCACGCTGCCGAGAGCAGGCAATAATATAGAGCAACAGATCCCCATCCACCACCTCGCCACACTCATCCACAAGAATGCAGCGGTCGCCATCCCCATCCAGTGCTACGCCCAGGTCCGCCTCATGATGTTTGACCAGGTCTGCCAGTAGTTGAGGATGTGTCGAACCCACCTGATGGTTAATATTGATTCCATCCGGCTGAGCCCCAATCACAATGACATCTGCACCCAGCTCCTCAAATACATGCGGTGCCGTTGCATAGGTTGCACCGTTGGCACAGTCAACCACAATACGCATACCAGACAATGAAAAATGGGCGGGGACAGAGCCTTTGCAAAATTCGATATAGCGCCCTTGGGCATCTTCAACTCTGCGGGCCTTACCCAAATCGACCGATTCAACTAGCCGAATCGGCTCATCTAACAGGGACTCAACCTCATGCTCCCATTGATCGGGCAGTTTTTTCCCCTCTGCTGAGAAAAATTTAAAGCCATTATCATAAAACGGATTATGTGAGGCACTGATGACAATGCCTGCCTTTGCACGTAGGGTTCGAGTCAAATAGGCTACTGCCGGAGTAGGCATTGGGCCTAGCAGGCCGATATCCATTCCTGCTGCAGAGAACCCTGCTTCCAGGGCAGACTCAAACATATAACCGGAGATACGCGTATCTTTGCCGATTAATACCATACCATCGCCTTCACGCGCCAACACCTTACCCGCAGCATAGCCCAGACGCATTACAAAGTCCGGGGTAATGGGGTGCTCCCCTACCCGCCCCCGAACACCATCTGTACCAAAAAACTTCCTGCTCAAAAATGACTCCTTTCCATCAATCCTGCACCTACCAAAGCCTCATACGTCTCTCGCACATCGTGCACACGTACAACATCAGCACCTCGTTCCACAGCAACCACTGCAGCCCCGACACTCCCCATCAAGCGCTCCTCAACGGGTCGCCCTCCCAGCAAAGTACCTATCATCGATTTCCTGGATATCCCAACCAGAAGAGGTACTTCTGCTATTTTAAAACGGGCCAGACCTCGCAATAGTTGCATATTATGATCCAGTGTTTTGCCAAACCCGAAACCTGGATCAATCCAGATTTTTGAGCGGTCGATGCCCGCATGTTCACTCACCTCAATACGTGCTGACAAAAAGCCCAGCACATCCTCAACCACATCTTGATAATCGGGTTGCTGTTGCATTGTTCTTGGCTCACCCTGCATATGCATCAAACTGACTGTTGCCCCCGTATCAGCAGCCGCTTGTAACGCCCCGGCCCCTTGAAGGGCACAGACATCATTAATAAGATCTGCCCCTGCTGCAACCGCTGCACGCATTATATCCGCTTTGCTGGTATCGACTGAAAGTTGAACATCACTCTCTTGACGAATCGCTTCAATAACTGGAATAACACGCTGCAGCTCCTGGTCCAGCGAAACTGCAGATGCACCCGGACGAGTCGACTCCCCTCCGACATCAATAATGGCTGCCCCATCCCTGACCATTTTTAATGCTTGAGTACGCGCACTCTCCAGCGCAATAAAAGCCCCCCCATCGGAAAAAGAGTCCGGGGTTACATTGAGTATCCCCATAATTCGGGACACATTCAGTACCAGAATACTGCTACTGAATCAGTGCTGATTGGCCGGATCACCCACAGGATCTTCTGAATCGGCTTCATCACTCTCTGAAGCAACGATGAACTCAACCCCATCATCATCTTCGTCATCATCAGACTCACTCCAATCTTCTGGCGGACGCGGTGTACGCCCCTCCATAATATCCTTGATTTGAGTACCATCAATCGTTTCAAATTTGATTAATGCCTCTGCCATCAGATCCAGTATGGTTCGATTCTCTTTCAGAATGGACTCTGCACGCTCATAGTTCTGATCGATCACAGCACGAATCTCCTCATCAATCAGATGTGATGTTTCGTCCGACACCTCTTTATGTTTGGTTACAGAACGCCCCAGAAAGACCTCTCCCTCCTCCTCTGCATAGGAGAGTGGCCCCAATTTTTCTGACAGCCCCCATTTGGTCACCATATTACGGGCTATTTCTGTAGCACGCTCAATGTCGTTAGAGGCACCTGTTGTCACCGCATCTGCACCAAACACCAACTCTTCTGCAATACGTCCACCAAACAGACTGGATATTTGACTCTCCAGACGTTTTTTACTATGGCTATAGCGATCTTCTTCCGGAAGGAACATGGTGACGCCGAGAGCACGCCCTCGAGGAATAATGGTCACCTTATAAACCGGATCATGCTCAGGAACTGACAATCCAACAATCGCATGACCTGCCTCATGGAAGGCTGTCAGCGACTTCTCCTCATCACTCATCACCATTGAACGGCGTTCCGCACCCATCATAATCTTGTCCTTGGCCTTCTCAAACTCAGACATATTGACCAGACGTTTGCCGGCTTTGGCAGCAAACAGGGCCGCCTCATTCACCAGGTTGGCGAGATCGGCACCAGAGAAGCCCGGAGTTCCCCGCGCCAGCAGTTTGGGCTTGACGTTCTTGGCGACCGGAACCTTATTCATATGCACTTTAAGGATATGCTCACGTCCGCGCACATCGGGTAGTGGCACCACCACCTGACGGTCAAAACGGCCAGGGCGTAGCAGTGCAGGGTCCAATACGTCTGGACGGTTGGTTGCTGCAATCACAATCACGCCATCATTGGCCTCAAAGCCATCCATCTCTACCAGTAGCTGATTCAGTGTCTGCTCACGCTCATCGTGTCCTCCACCAAGCCCGGCACCACGATGGCGCCCCACCGCGTCGATCTCATCAATAAAGATGATACAAGGCGCACTTTTCTTGGCCTGCTCAAACATGTCACGTACACGCGAGGCACCGACACCGACAAACATCTCAACAAAATCAGAGCCAGAGATAGTAAAAAAAGGCACCTTGGCTTCACCGGCAATCGCCTTCGCCAGCAGTGTCTTACCGGTGCCTGGAGAACCTGTCAGCAATACACCACGAGGAATTTTTCCACCCAGCTTCTGAAATTTTCCAGGATCTTGCAAAAAATCAACCAGTTCAGAGACCTCCTCTTTCGCCTCCTCAACTCCAGCCACATCCGCAAAGGTGACTTGCACTTGATCTTCATTCAAGAGACGTGCCTTGCTCTTACCGAAAGACATCGGCCCCCCTTTACCACCAACTCCACCTTGCATCTGGCGCATAAAGAAGACCCACACCGCAATCAGCAGCAGCATAGGGAACCAGGAGATGAAAATCTGCATCAACATCCCCTGCTGCTCAGGGGGCTGTGCATCGATTGACACCCCATTTTCGATCAGATCACCGATCAGCCCACGATCACCCGGATCATAGGTGGTGAATTGCTCTCCTGTAGCGCTGACCCCACGAACCACTCGCCCCTCAATCTCCACTCGATTCACACGACCTTGACGAACATCCGAGATAAATTGCGAGTAGTCGACACCTTTCTGGCTGCTGTTGCGGGGACCAAAACTATTAAAAACAGACATGAGCACAGTTGCAATAACGGCCCACAAGAGGATATTTTTCATCATGATGTAAGTAACCAGGTTTCCAGAGTAATTTAGTAAGGTATGAAAGAGTAGCTTATAGTGGAGGTAATTATAACTAAATTCAATAGCCCCTCCCTATTTTCTCCTCACGATGACGACTACGCACCCAATGTAGTGTCTGAGCGAAATACTTTTTTCCAGTAGAGTATGCGGTTATTGGCTGGCATGGCAACATCACCCTGCAACCGCATTCCCCCCTTCTCGGCCAACTGGTTAAGCCACTCAAAGTCCCGTACACCACTGGCAGGATCACGCTGTTTAAGCCATTGATCAAAGCTACGGTTGCTCTCACTGGTAAAGTCTCCCTTATAGTTAAATGGTCCATAGAGCAGAAAAATTCCCTCTTTAGACAGCACATTTGCCACACCTGACACAAAGCTTTCAACCATTTGCAGACTCATGATGTGGGCGGTATTGGCGGAGAATACAGCATCTGCTTTCAGTTGCGGCCACTGCTCTTGGGTCACATCCAGCTCCAATGGTATTGGGGTGTTGCTCAATCCGCGCTCCTCCAACCACGCATTGATGCTCGGATGGTTTTCCAGCCGGTCGCTACACTGCCAGCTCAGGTGGGGCATCGCTTGAGCAAAATCAACTGCATGCTGCCCTGAGCCACTGCCAATTTCCAACAACTGTGACCGACCGCTCAGCAGAGGCTGAATGACCGAAAGAATTGGATCCCGGTTCTCTATGCAGGACTGAGAAAACTGCTTCATGATAAAACCTTTATTGAAGATATGAGAGCAACCTCTACTAGGGAACCTCTGAATAAGTCATGTGTAAATGCCTAACGCCCATAGTGCCCAATATCTTCATTGAAAACCTTGCTAATAGCCTGCTATTGGCTGCGATCTTCGCCTTGATCTTGGACACTATGGACGTAATTCAAATTACCCAGACTTGTTCAGAGGTTCCC
>DUYW01000035.1 GCA_013349825.1 Gammaproteobacteria bacterium
ACTGACACTATGAATGCCATTGGGCATTCAAGGTCATCTAAGGATAACCGTAGTTAATTCAAGAGAGGACAACGAAGCAGATGGCCCCATTCAGACTGACCCAAAGGGAACCTTGCTCCGAGCCCAATACCGCGTTACAGCCATTTGACATAGAGTGGCTATGCCAGCATGACTGCGCCTTGTCTTGGACTCAGGGCGAGAGTTCTGAGAGGGTCAAAATAATATTGTTGGAGTACTAGTGTATGAAAAAGAGCGAAATCTGCATTCTTGGAGGTACCGGTTTTGTTGGCCGTTATCTGATTGACCAACTCTCAAAAAGGGATGTCACCATCCGGGTTCCGACTCGCCACCGGCAGCGACACCGCAACCTGCTGATCAACCCGAAGGTAAATCTGATTGAGGCAGACATCCATGATGAAGCTGCGCTGGAGTCACTGCTGACCGGGGCTGATGTTGTGATTAATCTGGTCGGCATTCTACATGGTTCACCAGCAGCCTTTCGCAAGATCCATATAGAGCTACCTAAAAAGGTGGTCAACCTCTGTAATCGACTATGCGTACCCCGGCTACTCCACATGTCTGCATTACAGGCTGGCTCTGCCAATGCCTTGAGCCAGTATCTACGCAGCAAGGGTGAAGGGGAAAATACAGCACATCACCTCTCCAGCCATAAACTGAAAGTTACCAGTTTCCGCCCTTCCCTGATCTTTGGAGAAGGAGACCACCTCTTTAGCCACTTTGCCACCCTGCTTCGGCTACCCATGCTAACGATTCCCCTCGCCTGCCCAGATGCCCGCTTTGCCCCCATCCATGCTGCTGATGTGGCCGATACGCTCATTCAATCCATTGACCGAGCAGAGAGCTTTGGAAAACGTTATGATCTTTGTGGCCCGAAAGAGTACTCCTTGATGGAGTTGATGGAGTTTACAGAGCGCTGTATCGGGGTACGACGCCTGATTGTTGGTCTGAACGAGTCGATGTCAAAACTACAATCAAAGATTTTGGGAATGTTACCCGGTCAACTGATGACGATGGACAACTTCCTCACCATGCAGCTACCCAGTACCTGTAGCGGCCCTTTCCCTGAACTCTTCGACATTGAACATACTCCGATTGAGAGTGTTGTCCCCCACTATCTGGGGCGTAAAAATCAGCAGGTACGCTATATGGAGTACCGCAAATGGACCAATCGGGCCTGACAAGGAGCTTTTATGGAACTGTCTAAAGAACAACGCATGTTGCGTATGATACGTAAAACATTAGGGGCAATTGCTCGCGAAACTGCGCCACAAAACGGGGAAGAGCACCCGCTTAGCCAACAGACCTTTGAAGATATGCGCAACTGCTTTGGTTTGATCACTGAGCGCGAAAAAGAGTTGGCCCAAGACGCGGGGATCTCAATGAACCAGCGCCCCGGATTCACTGATGAACCTCAAGGTGCTCAGGTAGTCTCTATTGATGCACTGAAGCGCTCCTGAGATAGCACAGAACCATCATGGTAGCCCCTTGCCATGAATACTGAATTACTTCACGAAATTGAAGAGAGCCGCTTTCTAGTCGGGGGGGCTGTACGAGACAGGCTGCTCGGTATTCCTGTCAACGAACAAGACTGGGTCGTCATCGGCGTTACCGAGCAGCAGATGCTCTCTGCCGGTTTCCAACCCGTTGGCAAAGATTTCCCGGTATTCCTCCACCCCAAGACCAAAGAGGAGCATGCACTGGCACGCACTGAGCGTAAAACCGCTCCTGGGTACCAGGGGTTTACCGTCCACACAGCACCGGATGTCACTCTGGAGGAGGATCTACTTCGTAGAGACCTCACTATCAATGCAATGGCTCAAACCTCTGATGAGCAACTGGTCGACCCCTTTAACGGTAAAGAGGATCTACAGCAGGGGCTGTTACGCCACGTTTCAGAGGCATTTATTGAAGATCCCGTACGCATTCTACGTGTTGCCCGTTTTGCCGCCCGTTTCGGCCAATGGGGGTTTAAGGTTGCGCACAAGACACACCGGTTGATGAAACAGATGGTGGAAAATGGTGAGGTTGATGCTCTGGTTCCAGAGCGGGTCTGGCAAGAGACTCTCAAAGCATTGGAGACTCCCCGGCCTGACCGTTTCTTTGAGGTTTTGCGTCAATGTGGGGCCCTTGAACGCATTTACCCAGAATTGGATGCACTATTTGGTATTCCGCAACCGGCACATCACCACCCTGAAATTGATTGTGGTGTACATACCCTGATGGTTTTGCAGCAAGCAGTCAAACTGAGTGACCAAGCCACCCTGCGCTTTGCCGCACTACTGCACGATCTAGGCAAGGGAACCACACCACAACAAGCATGGCCAAAACACCATGGACACGAATCACGCAGCAAGCGTTTGGTCAAACAGATTTGTGAGCGTCTAAAAGTGCCAAAAGCATTTCGAGAGCTTGCACTGGCAGTCGCTGAATATCATGGTCACTACCACAGGGCCGATGAGATGCGACCTGCAACAATCCTTAAGGTATTCGAAGGGGTAGATGCCTTTCGCCGCCCTCAACGGTTTGAGGAGTTTTTATTGGTATGCGAGGCCGATCAACGGGGGCGCACAGGTTTTGAAGAGGCCATTTTTTCACAGGGAGAGACCCTGCGTAGCGCCTTCGAGGCGGCTCAATCCGTTAAGACGGAATCTATTTTAGAGGATGGATTTCAAGGTATTGAGATTCGGGAAGAGTTTAAAAAACGACGTATCTCCGCCATTTCCCAATCTCTCTCAAAGCGAAAATAATCGACCATTTGAATAAAAAAGATCAAAGAGTTCAATCACACTTGAAAATAGCTCTTAATTACGTATCCTATCACCACTTAAATCGTAGATTTTCACGGAACTATCTACTGCAAATATGTTCTAATATCCACCAACACAGTTAAATTTTATTGAGGAATATCATGAATTCGATGGATCAAGTACTACCCCGTAGCGAACAATCGATACTTGCAACCAACAAGGTACTGAAGAATACCTATATGCTGCTCTCAGCCTCCTTGCTCTGGACTGCATTGGTTGCCGCTGCTGCAATGGCGACCAACGCCTCTCCGATGGCCGGGATGGTCAGCTCTTTTGCAGCCATTGCTGTTCTCTGGTTTGTCATGCCAAAGCATGAAAATAAGGCCAGTGGAATTGGTGTTGTTTTCCTCTTCACTGCACTGCTTGGCTACGGTCTCGGCCCAACGCTCAGTTTCTACGCCAATATCCAGGGTGGTGAACAAATTATTACCACTGCATTTGGCCTCACAGGTTTGATTTTCCTGAGCCTCTCTGGATTTGTGTTGACGACCAAGAAAGATTTCTCTTTTATGACCGGATTTTTGATGTCTGGAATGATGATCGCCTTCTTCGGTTCCCTGATTTTGGTCGGAGCATCGCTATTCGGCTTCCACTTCCCAATGGGTATGCTGGTAATTTCAGGGATGTTTGCTCTACTCTCCAGTGGTCTTATCCTGTGGGAGACCAGCAACATCATTCATGGTGGGCAGACCAACTATATTGCCGCAACCGTTACACTCTATGTTGCACTATATAACCTCTTCACCAGCCTGTTACATATCTTGATGGCCTTTGCTGGCGGTGGTGACGATTAATAACGGACTTTTTGAAATAATAAAAAACGCCCTTGAGGGCGTTTTTTATTTGGAGTCATCCTCAGTATGGCAGAAATGAGCTACTACGATGCAGTCTGCCGCATGATTGAACTGAATGTCGATCCAGAGTACATGGAGGGGTGGATGGGAGGCTATCTACGTAACCCTCGTCGTGAAGAGCATGAGATTACACCGGAGTACTCCTCCGGCTTTGAAGATGGCCTAGAACGTGACACCCGTCACTTCTGTAGCTGGGTGATTCCACTCACTGCCTAATCCACATCAATTCCAACAATACCACCAATGGATTTCTTCAGAGAAGCGATCACATCCGGTGCCTCAACCTCCATCATCTGATCGATGACCCACTTATTATCCTGATCATCCCCCATAATAGCCCCTACCTTCTCACCGAAGTAGCGTAAAAAATGGTAACTCGGTCCGTCGTCACCATAGCTGAACTCTGCATAATCGGCCGAACGCTCATTGATCAGACCCACTAGGTCGGTCCGCTCTGGGCCCTCTTCTGACAGATCACTGTAGTTATCGAGGACCAGATCGAGGAAACGGTAAGCCATAGCACCGATAAACTGGACTCTGTGTTCCGGCTCCATCGCCTCATAGATCAGACGATCTGTGACCTGCATCAGAAAAATCAGCATCTCAGTCATCACCTCCATCCCCTGGGATTTGGAGCTGAAATAAAATTTCTCATCTTGCAGTCCACGAACACTGGTGAGAGTGAACTTCCAACAGTTATAGGCAAGTGATTCTGCAATTTGAGTCAACTCACGATCACTACTTTTATGCCATTTGTGTACTACACGCATGTTATTCACTCTTCCATTATTCAGCTGACTTGTGGAGGGTTAGGGAACCTCTAAACAGGTCTGGGTAATTTAAATTACGTCCATAGTGCCCAAGATCAAGACACATCCCAGGGGGTGTCTCTCTCGACGTAATACGTCTCACCTTGAAAGGTCGCCGCCAATACCCCAGGGCACCTTCTCTTGCGCAAGCGCAATTCACCTTGTAGTAGGCTATTAGCAAAATTCTCAACCGAGGTACGAGGTCGTGCAACGAAGATATTGGGCGCTATGGACGTTAGGCATTTACACATGAGTTATTCAGGGGGTTCCTCAGTGTTTTTTCTTCCGTTTTGGAGGCTCATAGGTAGGGTCATTGGGGTTTAATACAATCAGGCTCATCTGTCCATCTTCTAACTCTACATAATCAAGCGTTGCATCTTCCAAATACTCCTGCAGCTCTTCATTGATCAGAACCGTGACACCATCAAACTTAAATTCGAGGTCTTTTTCACGCTTTTCATCAAAACCGATACCATAATCATACCCACCGTCACTCGCCTCTTTAATGGCGACGCGTAACCCAAGCTCTTCCTCGATGGCTCCACTTTCTGCAGAGTGACGTATGAAATTAAGTGCATTTTCCGTAACTATAATCATTGCTTATCCTTGCTTTTTTCTGGTTTCAACTTGTGAACAAAGTGGACAAAATCTTTAACCCAGGGATTTTGTCGGGTATTACGCTGATGAACATACCCTGCCAGCAGGTTTTTGTAAACTACTCCGTCTCTTTTTCCATCAATACCATAACCACGATGGATGGTATGGGCATATTCAGTATGCTCTGAAAGCCCCTCTAACGAAGAGTAGTGAAACTCATGGGCCGGTATCTCATGAATACCATCACGACTAAAACGAGCATAACCACGCCCTTGTGGGCGCTCATGCATTCGACAGTCACCGGCAACCACTCCAACCATCTCCGCTCTTCGACCCAACCACTCAATCTGACGAGAGAGATACATCAAACCACCACACTCTGCATAGGCGGGCAGACCTGCTTCGATCGCATCTCTGATTTGTAGACGCATGGAGTGATTACTCTCCAGCAGCTCCATATGGGTTTCAGGAAATCCTCCTCCAAACAACAGTCCATCCACCTGTGGAAGCTCAACATCATGAATTGGACTGAATGGTACCAACTCGACCCCTTCTGCCCGAAAAGCATCCAGATCAGCAGGATAGTAAAAACCAAACGCCTCATCACGGGCGATGCCGATGCGTAGGGTTGCTGCGGAAGTAAGATCAATAGTTAAAGATTCTTCAGGCATTTCATCCGCTTGATCATCCTCATCTTTGGCTACTTCAAGGATGCGCTGCAGATCTACCTGAGATTCCACTACACTACGAATAGAGTCAATTTTGCTTCGTGCAGCATCGGCCTCATTACTGGGCACCAACCCGAGATGACGTTCAACAATCTCCAGATCTTTATGCCTGCGAATCGTGCCTAATAACTGGAAATCAGTATAGTGTTCCACCACCTGCTGCAACTTCTGCTCATGGCGACTATTACCTGTCTGGTTGAGAATAACCCCCGCAAACTCAATCTTTGGATCAAATTCTTGATATCCCAGTAACAACGGTGCAATTCCACGCGTAATACCATTGGTATTAATCACCAGAATAACCGGAAGCTGGAGTAGTTTTGCCATCGCCCCGTTGCTATCACTGCCATTCAGTGAGAGTCCGTCATATAGCCCCTTATTGCCCTCCAACAGCACCAGATCACTATCTTTTCTCTCCTGCAGGTAGAGATCCAGAATCTCCTGCTCCTCCATGGTATAGAAATCCAGGGTATGGCAAGGTGATCCAGCCGCCATGGAGAGCCACATTGGATCTATATAGTCAGGGCCTTTCTTAAAGGGAGAGACTGAAAGGCCACGTGCAACAAACGCTGCACAGAGACCTAAAGTAACGGTCGTTTTGCCCGAAGATTTATGTGCTGCTGAGAGATAGAGCTGTTTCAAAAAAAAGCTCTGTAATCGCTATCTTAAGCCCGCAAAAAAGTCAGCCTCTGGTCCCCATTTCTTAACAAGGGACATCTGAACTATTTTCAGTATGCTCCGCATTCAAGTTATCTGGAACCAGTCGCAGTACCTTAATAGCGAACAGAAACAGTGCAATGGCCAGTGCAACACCACCTAGGCCTAACAGAACCTCTGGTAATGATGGAGTGTAACTACTGATGACACCATCATTAAAGCTACTACTGACCTCTTTACCGGGGAACAACACAAGAGGATAGGCTTGACCACCAATCACAATACCGTAAACCTGCGCGATACCGCCCAGAATCACCAGTACTGAAGCCACAATAAGAGCACGATAATTATGGCTAAATGCAGAGTGGTAGATCAAAATTAATGGCACGATACCACCCAGAAATACCTGTACCCCCCAGAAGAGCATGGTGAAGATACCACCCTCTATCAGGATAAAACGCTCAAACCCACTATGTTCTGCAGCATAGAGGTTGGTGATATGGAAAACCACCGTAAAATAGAGCACTGCTGCGACAAAAACACCAAACAGGTTTTTAAGGCGCATAATGAGGTCGGCACTCATCGAACGTTCGGTATAACGATAGGTTCCAATCAACAGAATCATGAAGATCGCTTTACCGAATGCAAAAGACATAATGATAAACATCGGTGCCATCACTGCAGCATCATAACCCTGACGTGCCGAGAGAAAGCCGAAGATTGAGCCAGTACCTGTAGTCAATGCCAAACGCCACAAGAAGGCGGCAGTACCAGCAGTGCGGGTATATTTATGCATTGCCGGATCAAACATGGTCCAGAGATAGGTCAATACAATGACAAAGAAGCCAGTGTAAAGGTAGATATTCCAGGCAAAGATTGATTTGAAGTTGTAAGAGGTCATTGCAACGACCAGACGATCTGCTCGACCCAAATCCAATACCAGCACAGCCAACCCGCCCGCCAGTAGGGTCAAGGCCAGTATCGCCGACATACGTGCCAACGGTTTGTAGATCTTCTGGTTAAAGACCGAAGAGATGGAGGCCACATTCAATGCACCGGAAGCAGCAACAATCAAAAAGATTGCAAACACATGAGGTATCCCCCAGACGATCTGATTATCCATTCCGGTGGCATGGTGTCCACTATGCTCCATAAAAAAGAACGAACCCGCAGCCATCAGGATAAAGAGTCCCAAAACACCCATCAATCCCCAGTAACCGAGACTACGACCTTCAATTCCGCTATAGACCACTCTTTTCATCTTGCTCTTCCGTGATTGGTTAACACATTGACAGTTGTGAACTGTACCATTAGATCCCGCTTAAATTCCGCTATAGCGAACACCGGGACTGGTTCCCAAGTCTGCACGAATTTGTGTAGAACTGACCGTAGCCAGCTTCTTGGAAATCTCACTATTAGGGTCATTGAGATCACCAAACATCATTGCACCCTTATCGCAGCTTTCAACACATGCGGGCTGATCACCACGATCTACCCGGTGAACACACATAGTGCAGGATTCAACCGTACCCTTACCTCGCGGAGCATGGCTTTTCTGGTCATGCATCGACTCATGAATGAAGGAGCGGGCCTTGTAGGGACAAGCCATCATACAGTAACGACAACCGATACAGATATGCTTGTCTACCAATACGATACCATCCGCACGCTTCATAGAAGCACCGGTTGGACAGACATCCACACAAGGTGGATGTTCACAGTGCTGACACATCATCGGTAGCTGGTTGGTATGACCTGTATCTGTATCACGTACCGTTACGGTGCGAATCCACTGCGCCTTTTGACGTGAGTTGGAGAGAGACTCATCCGTGGAACCAATCCCCCAACCATTCTCCTGTTGACAGGCAATGACACAATCTTTGCAACCCTCTTCACAACGGTTAGTATCGATCAACATGCCCCAGCGTTTGGCACTGCTTGCACCCTCAGATGAAGCCTCTGCATTTGCAATGGTCATCAAGGTTATTCCTGGTGCGATCACTGCAGTAGCCCCTGCTGCCTGCCCCAGGAAACGGCGACGTGCAGTATCTACAACCTGTGCATTATGTTCTGCACTATTCAGATCCATTTTCTGCTTCTGACTCATTTTGCAGTCCTCGCCGTTGTTGACTGGGTGTCGGGCTTGGTCGCATGGCACTCGAAGCAGTCAAGGCTCACTGCTGTGTAGCTGTGACAACCGCTACAAAACTCACCTTCAGCATTGACTGAAATAAAGTGTCCCTGCTCATCTTTATTGGCGTGGCAATCGACACACCCTTTAATGCTACCTTCTACCGAACGAATCCCCTGACGCAAGGTACGGTCACGGTCGTGCTTCAACAGCTCCATGTGGTTACGTCGCATCCACGACGTATCTTTCACACAGGCATCACCTGCATTGGCACCAATTGCGCGCTCATGGTTGTCGCTCAATGCGGCAGAACCAAAGCCCATCAACGCAGTGAAGACCACTGCCAGGATGCCAACTCGCTGTTTCAACTTTTTAGACAACACCATTTTCAGCCTCTGGTACTTGTTTTACTTGAATACAATCTATCGATAATCGGGCAGTTCACTCCATGAACTGCCCAATCGCTAGAAGATTACTTACTCACCTAATCCCATCTGAATGTAACCTGTTGGGCAGACATCCTCACAGACATTACAGCCAATACATTTGTAGTAGTCCGTATCAACATAGCGTCCAAGCGTACTCTCATTCTTACGCACCTTGAATACAGCACCCTGAGGACAGAAAACAACACAGTTATCACACTCAAAACACATGCCGCAACTCATGCAACGACCAGCTTCGGCTTGAGCCATCTCTCTGTCCAGCCCCTGCATACGCTCATCAAAGTGCTGCAGTACAGCATCGGAATCAATCTCTACAAAAGAGCGATGGTTGCGTGGAGTTGCTTCAAAATGGCCCAGGAAGAGCTTTTCGTGGGTAATTATTGATGCAAATGAGCGATCCTCATAGTTGTGGATTGCAAATTTACTGTCATCGGTACCACGAAGTCCGTCCTCTTTCTCTTTACCTTCACCCGTAGCAATAAACGCTTCTGTTTCCCTACCCGCGCTTTCCAGCTGATCCGACATCTGGAAGTGGTGTACATCTACTTTAGGGCGCACTCGCTGCTCACTACCCTTCATATAGTCACAGATAGACTCTACAGCAACAGATGCCTGACCAATCGCGGTAGTCAGCAAATGTGGGCGCACGATATCGCCCGCAACAAAGTGTCCAGGCTTCCCTTTTACTTCGTAGTTCTTGGTCGCATTCATCAGACCACGACCGTTATCCAACTCTTCAAAACCGGTAAAATCACCGACCTGACCGATAGCAGAGGCGATTAGCGTACACTCAATCACCTCTTCACTCCCTTCAATAACCTCTGCTTTACCTGATTCATAGCTCAGCTGAGCCACTTTCAGGCCAATAGCACGACCACTCTCGTCTAACACAACTTCAACGGGGGACAGAGCACCACGAATCTCGACACCCTCACGCAATGCATCATCAATCTCGTGCTGAGCAGCATTCATATTCTCAACAGGCTGGCGAGAGATCAACAGGACCTCAGCGCCTTCACGTGCAGCTGTCTCTGCCACATCGTGTGCAGTATCACCAAGGATGATACGCTCTGGGCGATCCTTCTCATTTACATTGGAGATATTGCCAATACGACGTGCAACTGAGGCGACATCGATAGAGGTATCGCCGCCACCTACGACTATAATTTTACCGGAAATATGCTTCAGTTTGCCTGAGTTGAATGCGCTCAAGAAGGCAACACCACTAACACAGTTCACTGCATCACCACCAGGAATTGGCAGAGAGCGACCTGACTGCGCGCCGATGGCCCAGAAGATTGCATCAAAGTCCTTCTCTAGCTGCTCAACAGTAACATCAGTACCTACACGAGTACTCAGCTTCAGCTCTACGCCCATATCGGTAATGCGCTTGATCTCACCTGCCAGCATCTCACGCGGAGTACGATAACCGGGGATACCATAAACCATCATTCCACCCAAGGTATCATGATCATCAAATACGGTTGCACCATGACCAATCTTGCGCAGCTGATAGGCTGCTGCCAAACCCGCAGGACCGCCACCAACGATCGCAATCTTCTTACCGGTATCTGCCCCAGCCTCAAAACCGAGGCCGTTCTCCAGCGCATTGTCACCAATAAATTGGTCAATGGAATTAATACCAACAAAATCATCCACTTCATTACGGTTACACCCATCTTGACAAGGTGCAGGGCAGACGCGACCCATGGTGGATGGGAATGGGTTTGCTTTAGCATAGAGCTGGAAGGCATAATCTTCCATACTCATCCCTTCAGGCGGAGTTGTCAGACCACGTACGATATCCAGCCATCCACGAACATCGTGACCCGATGGACAGCTTGCTTGGCACGGAGGTGTCTGATGAACATAGGTCGGGCATTTGTGTGTCCAACTCGCCTGCCAGATCATCTCATCATTATCGTAAAAACGGGCACCTTCCTCACGAGGATAGTCCTCATAACGACGGTAGTTCAACTCTGTGTTCATCTCATCACTTGGCGTTGCCATTATCAGATGCTCCTATCTCTATAAAATAGCTTTACAAATAAAAATAACCCGAAACCTATAATCCAGTTAAGGATTCGCAGTTAATCGTTGTTCTCAAATACAAGTGCGTCACCCACTAACTGGTGAACGCTGGTAATCATATCCATTGGCATGTCGTAGAACGGCAGTACCTTGCTAAACTGACTCTTACAAATTGCGCAGATTGCGGCAAGTGTATCGACACCCTCATCATCAAATACCTTCTTCAGGGCATTCATTCGTGGCATTGCACCTTTAACACGCAACTCCATAAGATCATCGGTCAGTAGACCACCACCACCACCACAGCAATAGGTCTCTTCAAACATCGTAGAAGAGTCCATCTCTACATAGTTGTTGACTACGGCCTTAATCACTTCACGCGGCAGAATAAACTGACCACGCTCAATCCCACCCATACCGGTGCCACGCGCTACATTACAAGAGTCGTGGAAGGTTACGGTGCGGTGATCATTGGCTGATTTGTCAATCTTCAGCGCGTTACGCTGCAACAGATCGTAGGTAAACTCAATGATGTGCTGTGGAGCCGGGTAGCGTGGATCCAGCTGCTTCTGCAACATCTGCGCATACTTGTCATCTGCCGCTGCACCATGCCCCGTTCCAGCCAAGGTGTTCCAGAAGCTGTAAGCGACGCGCCATGCATGACCACATTCACCAACAATAACGCGTTTTACACCCAGCTCCAGTGCTGCAGTACGGATACGTTCAGCCACCTTTTTCATCGTTGGGTAGTTACCAATAAACATACCGAAGTTAGCGCCCTCAGAGGCATAATCACTCATAGTCCAACTGATACCGGCCTGGTGAAATACCTTGGCATAGCCTAACAGACCATCAATATGGGGTTCAGCAAAGAAATCTGCTGACGGGGTAATTAACAGGACATCTGCCCCCTTTTCGTTCAGTGGCATACGAATCGGCAGGTCGGTATCGTCTTCCAGATCCTCTTCCAGATCTTCCAGCGTTGCCTTCAGTGCAGGGCCAGGTAGACCGAGATTATTACCAATTTTCAGTACTTTACCCAAAATCTCGTTATCATATTTCTGACCATATCCTACAGCATCGAGGATATCGCGCGCTGCCATGGTGATCTCTGCAGTGTCAATACCATACGGGCAGAACACAGAACAACGACGGCACTCGGAACACTGGTGGAAGTAGCTATGCCACTCATCCAGTGTTTCACGGGTCAGATCTTTTGCGCCAACCAGATTAGGGAAGTATTTACCTGCAAAGGTAAAGTAACGGCGGTAGACGCTACGCAGCAGCTCCTGACGAGCCACAGGCATATTCTTGGGGTCAGCTGTTCCCAAGAAGTAGTGGCACTTGTCGGTACAGGAACCACAATGCACACAAATATCCAGAAAGAGGCTGAAGCTACGGGAGGTCTTGCTCAGATCCTCCATCTTGGCGATCGCCTGATCATGCCAATTCTCTACCAGCTCACCCGGAAAGTTAAGTGCCTCCTGGTGGTCAGGTTTTGCCACAAAGGGTGAAGAGTGGGCCATTGAGCCCTCTTGCAATACCGGAATTTGCAGGTATTCACTCAGAGCCGGGGTATCAAAATCTACTTTCTTGGCCACGACTTATTTCTCCATCTCAGCAGCCCATGGGGCAATATGACGCTTCTCACGAGAGTCATCAATCTGGTTACGGGTTGGACTGAAGAAGATGCCGGGGGCATGCATCAGCTTACTGATCGGGAACACCACCATCAAAATAATTACCAGTGAGAGGTGAGCAATCAGAACCGGGTCGGCTGGCAGTGGCTTCCAGTCAAAAACCATCAAGCCGGTCATAAAGTGCTTCAGTGCTACGATGTCGGTGTGTGCAACAAAGGTCATCATCACACCACTCATGCCGATACCAATCAACAGCAACAGCATCAGGTGATCTGAAGGTGTACTGATATAACGGATACGCTCTACCAAAAAACGACGTGCCCAGAGTCCTCCAAGACCTGCAACCATTGCAATGCCACCATATTTACCAAACGGTTGAACAATCTCGGTCAGGAACCATGGACTCTCTTGAAAATAGCGTCCATGACGTAGCAGCACCAGAAACAGTGCCATATGGAAGACCCAGCCAAAGATCCAGATCCACTTATTGGAACGGAACAGGCTTTCAAACAGTACCACCTCGCGCCCCATACGGTAGAGCATTCCACCCTGTGTGCGTGGAGCAGGCATGGTTGGGATCTTGAGCGGAGCCGGTGTGCGCCAGTAAGCGGCAATCCGCTTTGCAACACCTACCACCAAAATGACAGTCGCTACATAAAATAGTATGGCAAATAGTCCAGTTAGCATATGCCGTTCGCCTCCGCGATCATCTCAAAATAGTCCATTGAGGCATTCGCCGAAGCGGCCAATACCAGAAATTCTTTTTAGATTTCCGGGGAGGTACATACCTCCCCGGAACACAGCTTAAATGACGATTGTCATTAAACTTAGATACAACCAGTTGGTTTAGGCAGACCACCAATCTTACAAGCCTGCTTTGCTGGACCATATGGGAATAGCTCGTAGAGGTACTTGCTGTTACCCTTATCCTTTCCAAGCTTCTTGCCAATTGCCTTAGTCAGTACACGTACTGCTGGAGCAATCTGATACTCGTCATAATATTCACGCAAGAAATCAATAACTTCCCAATGAGCATCGGTCAATTCAACCTCTTCTGTCTCAGCCAGAGCTGCACCAATCACTTTGTTCCAATCATTAATATCAGAGAGGTAGCCCTCTTCGTCAACTTCTACTGCACTACCATTTACGTCCATAGTTGGCATAACATTTCTCCTAATCAGAAAAATTAAAAAATAAAACCCGAAACTCTCGGTCTAGACCCAGGACTGAATTTTTTCGTTGTCAGTAACTAGATCTACAAAACCGGCATAGTCCACCATTTCAACACCATCCGCCAAGTTGGCTTCGATGCCGCGTGCAGCCACATCACTCTGCAGGGCAACCACCTTGGTCTTGGAGAGTTGATCGGCAACTGTACTTCCTTTCATTGCAGCAAATACACCGTCTTCGATCAACAGTACCGTGCTATCTGCGGCAGCATGAGCCATACAAGAGGTGAATGCGTCTCTTTCAAAAGGCGACTTATTTACGATATGTAGCATAATGAATCTCCTTTATCCTAAAAACTGAGAACAACGTCACTCTCTTCCATGAGATCACGGATCTCATCGGCAGAGACCATACGAATAGAGGACTTCTCAGCCCAATCATCATCTTCGTCCTCATAAGTCAGAGGCATCAGATCATCAATCGTCATCCCACGTGCTTCCAGTGACTCTTTCTCAACGTAGATTTTGTTGACATCATAATCACCCAACGCATTATAGGTCGGTGAGAAGTTCTTCAAACCGGATGCCTCGGTATTCTGATCTTTCTTGATCTGAAACACACCATCATCCATAAATATCAGACTCACATCCTGATCAAATGCTGCACCAATCAGAACCACTTCCAGTGACTCCAGCGCATAGACTGTCCCGTAAGGTGCCTTACGGTTGACATAGAGAAAATTTTTAATCTCAGACATTTTTCTTTCCTTAAAAATCCCTAGTTAACCACCAAAGACAACCAGACGATCCGACTGAATTCCAGCCTCAATCAGCTGACCCAAACCGGAGATACGGAAACCATCCATAATATTGGTAGCATCTTTACCATTACGCTCTGCCTCACCATCATCGACGATGCCGCGACGCTGCGCAGCAGCCACACAGATCACTAAGTCAACCTCGTGCTCTTTGGCCAGATCACTCCAGCGCTGCTGAACATTACGATCATCTTGTGGTGGACTCGCAAGGCGAGTTCCGTTATTAACACCATCATGATAGAAGAACACACGAAAGATCTCATGTCCCTTCTCCAAAGCCGCCTTGGTGAAGTTATAGGCGCTATCAGAACACTGGTGCTGATAAGGCCCTTCGTTTACCTGAATTGAAAGTTTCATCTCGACACCCCTTAGAAGCGGATATGCGTAGATGCATTCAATCGTGCAGTAGCTCCACGCCAAGTATCAATATGGTACTTAGTGAATGGCAGTCCTGTCTTCTCAAAAAATGCTGGCCAGCCAATACGCTCAGCCCACTCACCCATACGCTCCCAATCCTTGGCATCTTCTTTATAGACTGCAAGAATCTTCTTAACCACTGAACCAACTTCTGGCCAGCGAGGAGGATTATTTGGAAGACCTGCAGCAACCAGCTTATGGAACATTGGTTTGCTACGTGCATTAGAGTGCTTACCACCGACCCAAATCGCCAGCTTGGAGTGCTCTGGATCATTGATTAACATTGGAGGGCATGGAGGGAAACATGCGCCACAGCAGACACACTTTTTCTCGTCAACCTCCAGTGAGGGCTTACCATTCACAATAGCGGGACGAATCGCCGCTACCGGGCAACGAGCAACCACTGTTGGGCGCTCACATACACCAGACACCAAGTCATGGTTGATCATTGGTGGTTTAGTATGCTGGATATTGATTGCAATATCGCCCTGACCACCACAGTTAATCTGACAACAGGAGGAGGTAATCTTCACACGGTTAGGCATCTCTTCACGGATAAACTCTCCGTGCAGCTCATCCATCAGCGCCTTCACGCCGCCAGATGCATCTGTTCCGGGAATATCACAATGCATCCATCCCTGCGTATGAGAGATTGCTGTAACCGATGGGCCTGTACCACCCACAGGAAGCCCTTCTTCTGTGAGACGCTCAATCAGTGGAGCAACTCGGCTCTCATCTTTGCATAAAAACTCAACGTTGTTACGTGTTGTAAAACGCAAGAAACCATCACTAAATTCATCTGCAATATTGGCCAACATACGAATCAAATAGAGGTCCATCTGACGCTGGGTACCGCAACGGACACTCCAGATCTCATCACCAGATTTTGCCACATGATGCAGCACACCAGGGCGTGGGCGATCATGGAACTTCCATTTTCCATAATTCTCTTTCATGATAGGGTGCATAAACGGGGTTGCGCTTGGTACACCAGTCTCTTCCGGCATGCGGGGTGCATCTGCCATAATTCTTCTCCAATTACTCTATTATTTGAACTATCAAATTCTTTAAAGATCGTCTAAGACGCCCAATTATGCGTTCTTACGCTCTTCCCACTTAGCCACCTCATCATCCCAATCATCCATCCGGACGTAAGGTGTTGTACGTGGCTGAGCAACCATATTAGGATCAACATCCAACCCCATGGCTTCCAGATAAGCGGTAATACCAATACGCTCGATCATCTCACCAGAACGCTCATGCTCCAGAGCATTCTCTGCAAAGAAGTCTACGTGGTCACCAGAAATCTCGAGGAAGCGCTCTTTGTCTTCTTCTGTATCCAGCTTCATAAATGGAACAATCACTGTACCAAACAGGTCACCAATCTTCAGTGTACGCTTACCACCCATCAGGATAGTGACACCCTTGTCATCGCCCTGTGCAAGAATGGCATCGCCATCCTTACCGACATACTTCTGACTCTGAGAAGCCACTACATTAATGCAGTGCATACATTTCACACACTCTTTATTAGAGATCTCAAGCGTACCGTCATCTTCCATGCTCATGCACTGCGTTGGGCAACGACTGATAATATTATTAACAACATACTTGGCACCCTTATCGGCAACAAATGCTTTCCAGCCCTCTTGGTTGACCTTGATATCATCACGCCAGGTTCCAATCACTGCCATGTCAGCACGCTGAATAGAGTTGGTACAATCATTCGGGCAACCGGAGAACTTCCACTTCATCTTGTAGGGAAGTGCAGGACGGTGCATATCATCCAGGAACTCATTAACAGTCGCCTGCATCATGTCACCTTCATCAAAACAGGACTGCTCACAACGTGCGGCACCTACACAAGAAACTGAAGTACGCACAGCCGGGCCTGCCCCGCCAAGATCAAAGCAGAAATCATCTGCTACATCTTTAAATGTCTCTGTATCGTTGAGTCTATCAAATGCAATCTGAACACCATCTGTATCCGTACCCTGGAAAAGAATATCTCCAGACTGACCATGTAAACAGATAAGGCCAGTACCTGTCTCTTCCCATACATCACACATTTTATTCAATAGTGCAGAGGTGTAGTGCATACCTGCTGGCGGCATAATCCGCACAGTATGAAACTCCAACGCATCAGGATACATGGTCTCACCATTCTCATCCTTCAACTCAGAAAAACGAGGGATGATACCGCCACCATATCCGATCACACCTACAGTACCGCCCTTCCAGTAACCTCGACGGTTTACGAAAGACTGCTCCAAGGTTCCGATCACACCACGCATCATCTTCTGATGTTTGGTCTCTGTTGCTGCAAGGCGCTTCAGAGTAGAAATATAACTAGGCCATGGCCCCGTTTCTAGCTCATCCAGATTTGGTGTAGGGATATCCAGCGCGGGGCTGTTTGCGTTCAACTTGGTTTTATCTGACATTTTGTAAGGCGCTCCTTAACGTTTACCCGTCAATTTTATTGCTGTGCTCTCAACGAAAAAGTTTCCGTGAGCACAACACCAAAAATAGTTCTTAATTCAATCTCTAGCAATGACTTCAAAATATCAGCCTTCGCTTAAATTAGAGTCCAAGTATGTCAGAGCAAGCAGCACGATTCAATGTAATTTACACAATTTATTAGTTCTAATCGGGATATCCACCCTATCCATAATGGGATATACCGAAAACTAAAATATATTTAAATTCAAAATATTACCTATATATCAGGTATAAAATATGTCTCATTGCCCTTGTATCTTATTCAACCACCCATAATGTATACTATCTCGGTTGGTTATTTCCCCGGAAACCTGTTAAATGCTAAATTTAAGTGAAGTATTACTCGAAGAACAACACACTATGGAGTGCTTTGAAGATCTTGTTAAAGCTGTTCATGATCAAGCACGCGCAAAACAAGAGCGCTTCTTTCGCATGGATGTTCGCCCCCCATTCCCGGACACCCCTGATAATTGGGAAGATCGCCTCGAAGCCGCCTTTTACTAAGGAACTCAGAACCAATCATGAACCACTCCCCTATTGATCTGCTCGCTGACGACTTACTCTCTGATGAAGAGGAGAGTTCCCAATCCAAAGAGTCTCGTCTCGCCGACCTCCAGCTCAAGATCAGCCAACTCCCTCTATCCGTAAAACGTGCTGAACTCCTGCTTGACTGCGGCACACTACATCTTGATTTTCAGCAAAAGAAAGAGGCATGGGATGTCGCTAGAGAGGCCTTTGATCTATTTGCGAAAGAACAGGCCTGGGAACTTGCCGTCGTAGCCACCGATATTATGGTTGCCAGCGACCAAAAAGAGTCACTGATTGCATTGGCTCATGGAGTCTGGATCGGAATCACCTATCCAATCAACCCTGAAACCACCAATGCCATCTTACAGTATATGATCGATGAGTCACCTACAGGCTCTGATACCGCTGCCGTTGCTGCGGTCACATCACACTTTCTGGCTGACCTCCGTCAGCTCGATGGCCAAGCAGGCGAGAACCTGCTCTTCTTCACCAACCGTCGATTGGCTGAGGTCGCTGCACAACACCGAAATATCAAAAACCAAGAGGAGTTTGATATTTGGATGGTTGGCAACGAATTTGATAACCCAGACTCATTTCTCCCTAAACTATCTGCCGCGATTGATGCGCTTGCCAACAATAACTGGTGGATTGATCGAGAAGCACTGCGTGCTGCCCTGCCCTAATGCCGTTCTGGGAAGAGAAAAAAGAGACTGAATACTCGACAATTTCCGATGAAGTTGTTGATCTCAGCTTTCGTATCCGTTGCAAAACATTACCACGCGACCATATTTGGGGGCTTAGTCAGGCAATTCTTAAACAACTGCCCTGGTTTGCCGATGAACCACATGCCGCTCTACACCAAATTCTGGTTGCTGAGTCAGGCAATGGCTGGCTCTCCCCAGAGGGGCAGGATGCCTTACACTATCCATCTCGCAGAACACGGTTGACGCTTCGACTTCCAAAACACAGAATCAATGAAACTATCAGCGCACTGGAGCATCAAACAGTAAGCATCCATCACCACACTCTGCAGTTGACCCGGCCTGAGGTGCAACTTCTAAGCAGGCTCACCACCCTTTATGCCCGTTTCGCTATTTTTCATGAGCAAGAGAGTGAGGAACAGTTCTTGATCAGAACCCAGCAAGAGCTTGCTCCGCGAGGAATCCACCCGAGAAAGATGATTTGTGGCAAACTCAACTTACTACAAGTCGAACAGCGCACGATAGCCACTCACAGTTTAATGCTGGCCGACTTGAGTCCTCATGAAGCAATTTTATTGCAACAAAAAGGGCTCCATGAGGGGAAAAATTTTGGATGTGGGGTATTTTTGCCTCATAAAACAGTGGAAAATCTAATCTTGGAAAGAGAGTAATTTTTCATCTCAACAATTTATCACTAACTTTAATCAAGGAGACTCAAAACCATGAGCTACGAAGTCAATGGACAGACCATCGAAACCAACCCTAACGGCTACCTTAATAATCTGGACGACTGGAACAAAGAGGTTGCTGAGGTCATTGCAGAGTCAGAAGGCGTAACCATGAGTGAAAAGCACTGGGACGTTGTCAACTATCTGCGCGATGAGTTCGTCAATAACGGTGGAAACCAACCAAATGATCGCAACATGGTCAAAACCATGGGTGCAGCATGGGGTGAGAAGATCAACTCCAAAGACTTATACACCCTATTCCCTAAACAGCCATCCAAGCAGGCCGGTAAAATTGCCGGGCTACCCGAATCACGTCGCAAGGGTGGATACTAAATAGCTTCAGGCAACAAGCTGTTAGCTGCAAGCGAAAAGCTACGCTGCCCAAGGGCTCGTAGCTTTTTTGCTTATAGCTTGTGACTTTCAACATCATGACCGCCCCCTCTACTGCAACTCTGATCAAATCCCTGCGCAGCCGCTTTCCAGATGGCGAGTCTGCACCGGAACTCGATCAACTGGAGCAGCGCCTGCTTCAGAGTGAGCAGGAGACTGAACTGCAGATTCGTACCAAAACCCGTCACCTGGCACAACAGGCGGCCTCACTACGCATCCTCTACGACGTGGTTGCCAGCCTCAACAGCTCGGAAAATGTGCGCGAACTACTGCTGCGCTTTCTCTCCTTTCTCAAAGAGATGGTTGGTGCCGATGCCGCGACCATCCGCCTGTTGACTCGTGACAATCAGATAAAACTGCTCTCCAGCATCGGCATGAAGGAAGAACATGAACAACAGAAAGGAGTCATTCCAGTCAACAATACGCTCTGTGGAAAAGCGCTCTCTGGAAAAGAGATTCTCCACCAGGAAAACATCTGCGACTGCCCCAATGAACAGGGGGTTGACCTCCCTTGCGCAGAGAGCGGTGTCATCGTGGTTCCACTACAACATCAGGAGAAGACACTGGGCGTCTACACCCTGTTTGTCTCTCCTGAACGGCAGACCATCAGCCAGGAGATGGACAAGCTATTGCTCAACATCGGACAAAACCTGGGAATGGCGATTGAAAAGTTCCGACTGGAGCAAGAGGCACAGAAGAGTAAACTAGACCAGGAGCGTGCGCACATCGCCCATGAGCTACACGACTCTCTGGCTCAAACCCTCGCCAGCTTGAAGATTCGCACACAAATCATGGAAGAGAACCAGAAACGCGCTGATAAACTGAGTGGGCAGACCAGCCACCACCATTACGAGATTCTCCATCTACAGCAGGGACTCTATCGCGCCAATCGCGAACTACGCAGCCTGATTGCCAACTTTCGTGCCCCGATCCATCAACAAGGTTTAATTGATTCAATCACCAGCCTGACGGATGTATTTCGCAAAGAGACCGGCATCAACACCTACTTTCAGCACCAGTGCAACACCATTCAACTACCCTCTGAAAGCGAAGGACATATCCTGCGGGTAATCCAGGAGGCACTCACCAACATCCGCAAACATAGCCAGGCACAGAATGTGCGGATCTTTGCAAACTGCCCCCAAAATCAACGCTTCTGGATTCTCATTGAGGATGACGGCAATGGCTTCTCGCCTGAAAATCAGGGTTTGCTGCTGGAAGGTGAACATATCGGTCTCTCAGCAATGGAGCAGCGAATGAAGGCAATTGGTGGTACACTCGAAATCGAGAGCGAACCCGGAGAGGGAACCCGTATCACCATCACCGGCACCACTCGGGACCGGAGCGAAAAAGAGTTATTTGATCTGTTATGAAAGTTCTGTTGATTGATGATCACACCCTGTTTCGTACAGGAATTGGTGCACTTCTGCAGGGCCATGACATCCAGATTGCCGCTGCGGTGGGTACAGGAGAGGTCGGCATTCAGCTTGCATCAGAACTGGAACCAGACATCGTACTACTCGATTTGAGAATGCCCGAAATGGATGGCATTGAGGTTCTCACCTCCCTGAAAGAGAGAGAACCCAATCTTCCTGTGGTGATGCTCACGACCAGTGAAGATGAGCAGGATCTGCTCGCTGCACTGCAGAAAGGGGCTCAAGGCTACCTATTGAAAGATATGGAGCCGGAAGAGCTAGTCAGCTCACTGGAGCGAGCGCTACGAGGAGAGGTGGTCGTTGCCCCCTCCCTGACCCCTCTACTGGCCCGGGTCGCACAAGGTGAAATCCTCAAAACACACCAACGCGATGATCTGCAATCGCTGCTAACCCCACGAGAGTATGAAATACTCCCCCACCTGGCCGAAGGGCAGAGCAACAAGGTAATTGGACGCGAACTCAATATCTCAGATGGCACCGTGAAACTTCACGTAAAATCAATCCTCAAGAAACTGGGCGTGCACTCCCGTGTTGAGGCTGCAGTCATTGCAGTTGAACGCGGAATCACCAAGCAGAACCGGGAATCCCATGGGTAGACAAGGATAAAAGCAATGAAACTATTTACCGAATTGGTCAAAGAACTCACTCCACAAATCAACGAAATCTTCCCTTGGGATCTCACTGA
>DUYW01000036.1 GCA_013349825.1 Gammaproteobacteria bacterium
ACTACAACTATATTTTATGGAATCAATTTTTCACTGAAAAACCGCATGAATAATTGTCTTAACTTCCCCCTATTTCTGTCCAACGATTGGGGGGCACCTCAATTGGCTGCGTTCTTTCAAGGTGAGACGTATTACGTCGAGAGAGACACCCTGGGGTGCGCCTTGTGATCTTGGACGCTATGGACGTAATTCAAATTACCCAGACTTGTTCAGAGATTCCTTATGCCTAGCATGAGATAAATTGTATTGACTATTGAGTGAAATGCTTGATACTTATAGAGATGTTTGTTGGAAAAACTAGATGATCGCTCGTAGTGTGAGGGTGTTAACAGCGTTTTAATTTGAGGGGAGCAGCAGTGGCTAGTGAAGATGGCAGCGCTGAAAAAGAAAGACGCCGACAACTATTGGAGTTGGCCTCTTCATGTTCTCTTGTGCTTTTTCAACAGGCATCAAAAAGGCAGCTGCTTGAGGCCTTTCAACTCTCATCACTCTATCTGGCCGCTTATCAGCAAAACCCCCAGCTCGACTCCTTAAGCGGGCTTCATCAGCTGCTTTCCAGTGATGATCGTAGCTCAAATGATGAGCTGTTACTGATTCATGCACTGGATGAGATGTCTACCACCTTGAATATGGTGATCCATGGAGCAAGTCGAGATTTATGTGAACTGGACCATTCTGATCCGGCTCAGGAGTATATCCCTGAGCCATAAATCTCTCCTCTAAAAGTCTTGGTGTCCAATGGTTGTCTGATGATGGTGGGGGTGGTGCCTCAGAATTTGTAGGAAACTTCAATTCTCCAGTAGAAGGGCTTTTTGTAGAATAGGGTGGTTTTCTATAAAACAGCTGTTATATTGGGATGATCAATGCAAACAGGGGCGACTTTAAAAAAATGCTTTTTTTAGGATAGCCTTCAGGTTTACTCACCATTTTAGACGGACCTATGCAACTAGGATTAACGGCAAAGATACTGCTCTTTTTCGGAGTGATGGTGACCATCACTATCGGTAACTTTGGCATCTTGCTACTGGCCGAAAACCATTCGGGTGCTCTAAAGAACCACCTGTTACAGAGTCATCAGGTCATCAGGTCATCAAAGAGAGTGAACATCTTTTAGGCTATATGCAGCGTGCAGAACTGGAACAGTTTCGTCTTCAGCTTGTTCCGGATGCGCAGCAAAAAAACTCATTTATGGTAGATGTTCAAGAAGTATTTGGCAGTTTTACACGACTCCAGACACTGGTTGAGGGTAATGCTGTGCAGCAAGCAGAGCTGAAACGGGTTTTTGCCTTGATCAAGAAAATGGTCTCTGGGCTTGAACAGATGAACCAGGGTAACCGGCAAGGTGAGACATTGGTGGTTAGTGAACAAGGCAGGATGATCATGGATAAGTTCCGTGCTGAACTGAAACAGTTTATCCTTAAAGAGGAGATATCATTAAGAGGGTATGAGAGTACCTTTGAGGATAGTCAGCGTAATTTAAGGCTACTTTTTGTTCTGGAAGCTATAGTGCTGAGTTTGTTGGTCATCGTTGCAACCTTACTCACCAGAGGAAGTTTGGTGCGGCCACTGGTGCTGATGAGAAAAGTGATCTCCAATGAGGGAGAAGTGAATAATCTTGATGCGCTGACTGCAATGGGAAATGATGAAGTTGGTGGGCTGGCAAAAGCCTTTCATGAGATGTATCAGGATATGACACAGCGTACAGAGGCCCTTCATACCCAGGCGCGTTTTGAGCAGACTTTCAGTAAAATTGCAGTAGCCTGTGCGTCCAGTAATATCTTAACTACAGCACTACACAAGGCGCTGGTGCTTCACTCCTCCAATCCATCCTCTCCCCTCAGTGCAATCTATGTACAGGATGAAAACAGTGATCAGCTCCACTGTTTGGTCTCCGTAGGGACTTCCGATGCCCTGGAGAGGGAGTTGTCTCCAGATAGTGGTATGGTTGGTGAGGTCTTCAGAAGTGGGCAGCGAGCCACACTGAATATTGAATCGATCAAAGGGTTTCAGGTCAATACAGGGGTTGTCCAATTTCAACCACATACTGTTGTTCTCCAACCGATTCAGCATGGTGAACGAACGCTCGGTGTATTTGTGCTGGCATACACCACCCCTCCAGCAGTACATGATCTCAACTATATTTCGAATCTGGCAAACCATTTCGGGGTCACCATTGTCAACTCAGAGCAGTACAGCAAACTGCAGCTGTTGACAGAAGAGTTGGAAAAAAGCCGTAATGAGGCAGCCAGTGAGCGTGATGAAGCACTGTTGGAATCCATTACTGACCCTTTGACCGGGCTGTATAATCGAAGATACATGTTGTTGGAGAGTGAGATGTTGATTGCGATCACCACCCGTTACAACTACTCACTCTCGCTGCTGATTATGGATATTGATTTCTTCAAAAGTATCAACGATACGTGGGGGCATACGGTAGGGGATGATGTACTGAAAGCACTTGCAGTTGCATTAAAGCAGCAAAGCCGTGAAAGTGATCTTGTGGTTCGTTATGGCGGTGAGGAGTTTATCTCCATTCTTCCACAAGCCACTATGGATGAAGCGGAAGAGGTTGCGGAGAAACTGAGAAAAACAGTAGAGGCGCTCATTATTCCTGAGCTGGGAGGTAAACACATTACGATCAGCCTGGGAGTCTCCACACTGGAGCCGGAAGAAAAAGATATTGAAGCACTTATTGCACGTGCAGACCAGGCACTCTATCAGGCCAAAGAGAGTGGTCGAAACCGAGTCTGTCGCTCTTGATGGGTCACTCAGCATGAAACGGGTAATAAAGACACTGTCAAAATTATCGGTTGCATTTGAGGAGTTTTGGATTCAATGTACATATTCATCAAGCCTCTGTGGTTGGAGTGCTGGTTAAAGTTGGGGAAGGTTTATGAAGCTGATTACACCTCCATTAGTTGTGAATGACGACGACTCGTTTGAAAATGATCTGTTTGGAAGGAGAGAGTCTGGTGAGTCACTCCTAAATATAGTCACTAACTGTGAAGATGCTCTAGTTGTTTCTGTCAATGCTGGGTGGGGAGAAGGAAAGAGCACTTTTATCCAAATGTGGAAGGGGTTACTGCAGAAAAATGGCATCCCTAATATCTATATTGATGCCTGCTCATGCGACTATATCGATGACCCTTTTATATCGGTCGTTAGTGCAATAACCGCATATACAGAGGAACGTACGGCTCCTGAACATCAGAAGATACTGGCAGGCTTAAAGGAGCAGTTTGTAAAGGTAGGTAAGAAACTTCTGCCCATGGCATTAAAAATTAGCACCAGAGCTGCCATGTCTGGAGTGGTTCAAGAGGGTGTTTTAAACCATCGAACAGAGATAGAAGCGGACTCTACTGCAGGGTTGTCTGGTGTGATCAGTAGTGTGATTACCGAGCGTATTGAGAACCACACAAATGATATTAAGATGGTCGCTGCGTTTCGTTTGACGCTTTCAAAGCTGCCTTCAATATTATCCAAAGATAGAGATAAACCCCTTGTGATCATTGTTGATGGGCTGGACAGATGTAAGCCTACATATGCTGTAGAGATGATTGAGAAAATCAAGCACCTCTTTTCTGTAAAGAATATTATCTTTGTTTTAGCCATGAATCAGGAGCAAATTGAACGCTCTATTCGTAGTATCTATGGTTACGATATCGATGCAGGTACTTACCTGCAAAAATTCATTAACCTGGAAATGCCACTACCCAAAAGAACAGCTGAATCGCATCAGAATGATCTGAAGATCTACTCAGAGCAGTTGATACGTCTGCATGAGATAGAAACATGGGGGGACTCGGTTAAAATTGTTGATTGCGCAGACTCTCTTGCAAACCATTTTAACCTCTCATTGAGACAGTTAGAAAATGTTTTTACATACATCACACTGTTTTATGGCTCCTCAACGGAGAAACAATTTCGTCTGGTTCCCATTGTTGTGATGATGTCTACTCTGAGGGTAGTAGATTATTCTCTGTTCACAAGCCTGCTGAAGGGACGTTCTTCACTGGATGAGGTCACAAAGGAGCTAAATCTGGATAATATCAATCTGGATAATAAGCGCATTTTTGCCACTGAATGGATTCTGGATTTGATACGTTATTCTTTGATGTCAGATGATGAGTATGCGGCATTACCAGAAGATGATGAAATACGGGTGCAGTCTCAATCATTGTCACATTATCACCTCAAAAGAAGTGAGATCATTCCTTATCATGCAAAAATGATTCATACATTTTCAATCTGAAAATCTTTCACAAGCAGCCATAAAAAATGCCGTCTTGAGTTGAATAAGACGGCATTTAGGAGAGTCTTCCCTAAAAGACCTTTAAATTGTAAGTGAAATGATTGTTGTGTACAAGTGAACTGAGGAGTCTAAGGGAATCCTTAGGTTGTGGATAATATTAGTGGTTGTGGATATTATCTTTTGAGTTGTCTCTGTTCAGGGTCAAATTGCCTTCACCTTATTATAAAACAGTAATTTAGTAATAAGATTAGGTTCTAATGAAAAAAGCCAATCCTGTATCGATCTATCAATAACTTATTTAAACTATCTTATTTGATTTCTTGACTATTTCCTTAATGTAACCGTGCGTAAAAGATAATAGAGCTTCTTCACATTGCCTGTGGATAAGTCTGTGAATAGTTCTGTTATTACAGTTTTGNGGCANAAAAAATGCAGGAATTAAGCGTGGTGCTTAAAAAACAGGCAGGCAACAANTGGTTCATTGATTGGGTTGAAAAGAGACCACTCCCATGTGTTTTCCACGGCACTGAACCTGTAATGAATGGGGGAGAAGGGGTGCTTGTAACTTGTTCGACGCTACTCAATACAGTAGCTGGTTAACCGCCTCAATATCGCTCAATGCCAATATGCCGGCAGCGTATTTGAGTGACAACCGGGCAAGCAACAGGTTGTAACGTGCTTGGGTTAAATCCCGGTGAGCACTGTAGAGCTCCTTCTGTGCATCTAGCAGGTCTACTGTGGTGCGGGTACCCACTTCAACTCCGGACTGAATTGCATTGAAGGCAGTTTGTGCTGAGGAGAGTGCCTGTGTCTGTGCCTTGACCAGTTCAATGGCTGTATTCACTGCCAGAAAGTCAGAGCGAACAGTTTTTACAGCACTTCGCTTCTGTCTCTCCAGCTCGGTCTCGCTCTGTTGCTGTAGCAGCATCGCCTCAGAGACCTTTGCTCGGGTATAGCCCCCAGTGTAAAGAGGGAGAGTTGCCTGTAACCCTACAGAGTAACTGTCGTTATCTGCACCATAGTTACCATTGCTGTTCTCGCTACGGGAGAGTTGCCCGACCAGATCCAGAGTAGGGTAGTAGCCCGATTTTGCAATCTCGGTTGAGAGTTTGCTAGAGGTGACCTGTTTGCGTAGTTGCCGTAACGTCAGGCTATTTTCCAGTGCCTGCCCGACCCACTGCTGTACTTCATTCGGAACCGGCTGAAGCAGTGGTACGGCATCGGTGAGTGGTTGCAGTGGTGAGAGGTCGCGGTGGATGATTTCGTAGAGTGCTTCACGGCTATTCTCTACGGCAGCCTTGGCAGAGACCCGTTGTGCATTGACCAGATCAAAGCGGGCCTGCACCTCTTGTACATCGGTCATTGAGGAGGTGCCGACGTTGAAATGGCTTTGAACCTGTTTTAATTGCTCACCGACAGCACTCTTCTCCTGTACGGCCAGTCGTAGAGAGTCTTCTGCAGCCAACTGGTCAAAGTAGCTGGTAGCAACCCGTAGCAGGAGTTGTTGTAGGGTGAGCTGAAGTGCCAGTTCACTCTCTTCGGTGAGCACCTGTGACTGTTGCAGTTTTTTATGGCTGTCACGGTGGTAGAGCTTCTGTGTCAGGCTAAGGCCATAACTCTCACCACGATTCTCACCACTAAAACGTGAACTATCATTGAGGTCATAGGTGGCGTTGCTACTGATGGAGGGAAGCAGAGCCGCTTGAGCCTGTTGCTGTTGTTGCCATTTTATCTCCATACCAAGGCGGGAAATCTTCAGCTGTTGATCCTGTTCCAGTGCATAGCGGGTCACCTGAAGCAGATCTTCAGCCTGTAGCGGGGTAGCGAGTGTGGTGATGCTGATCAGCAGTGGAAGTAATTTGTTCATAAATGTTGTATCTCTGTGTCAGGGGACTCTACCTCACCCAGTGCATTGAAGTCATCCAGAATGCAGTAGATGGCAGGGACCAGAAAGATTGCAATTAGGGTGGCAGAGGTGAGTCCAAATGCAAGGCTGGTGGCCAGTGGAATCAGAATTTGTGCCTGCAGACTGGTCTCGCTCAATAGCGGCATCAGCCCGGCCACGGTAGTAATTGAGGTTAGCAGTATAGGGCGGAAGCGGGCACGCCCTGCCTGTTTGGCCGCCATGTGGGTTGCGATCCCCTGTTTGCGAGCCTCACGGATAAAGACTACCAGCAGGATTGAATCGTTGACCACAACTCCGAATAGTGAGGCCATGCCGATCATGCTCGGTAAAGTGAGATCCAATCCCATCAGCATATGACCGAAGACCACACCGATCAATGCAGTGGGGATCACCGACATCACGGTAACAGGGGCCAGATATCCTCTGAACTGTAGTGCCAGCAACATGTAGATACCGACCATCCCCAGCAACACATTGCGTACAATAGACTGTCCGGTCTCTGCAGATTCATTGCTCTGTCCACGGACGCTGACCTTCAGGTCAGGATATTGCTGCTCCAGTTGTGGGAACAGCTCTTTTGCGGCCAGTGATAGCAGCTCCTGAGCATTGGCAACCTCACTCTGTACATCGCCCTGTACGGTGACAGCGCGTAGTCCGTCGATACGGTGAATACGCGCCCAGCCTCGACTCTCCTCAATTTCGGCGACTACAGTGAGCGGAATCAGTGCATGGTTAGGCCCGATAATGGCAAGTTTATCAAGGTCAGCACGCTCCTCGCGATTATTGGCGGTCAGACGCAGATCTACTTCATAAGTCTCTGTTCCGACCGGGAACTCATCAATGGTGCTGCCCTGAAAGGCGCTGCGTAGTTGATTGGCTACATTTTGTGCATCTAACCCCAATACCCCGGCACTCTCTTTGAGGTGGAACTGGTACTCCCGTTTTCCGGGACGTAGATCATCATTCAGGTCAGTTACTCCGGCATAACTGCCGAGCCACTGTTTGACATCAATGGCGGCAGATTGAAGTTGATTGAGGTCATCTCCGATCAAGCGGATATCCAGTGCTCTTCCACCCGGCCCCAGAGTGGGTTCGGTATAGGTGATAGTGATCAAATCAGTCAGCAACCCCGTCTTCTCACGCCACACCTGACGGAACTCCTCCAACGGGGCGTCACGTACTTCTCCACTGAGCAGGTCTGCAACAATACGGGCAACATGTGGCCCCGATTCATGAGCATCCGGGTTCTCTCCATAGATGATGGTGACATGCTGTACCAGATCCTGTTGGTCAGGCTGACGTGATTTGAATTGTTGATTGGTCTCTTCCAGAGCATCGATTAACTGCTGTACAACGGTCTCGGTGCGAGCCAGTGGGGTCCCTTGTGGTAGCAGTAGACGTGCCTCAATGATGTCACCCTCAATGGCAGGAAATCCGACAAATTTCAATTTGCCTCCGGCAGGCATCGCAACTGCCAGAATCAGCAGCATGATGACCACACCCACAGTCAGGTAACGATACTCCACTGCAAAGTCGATCATGGGGCCGAAGAAGTTATCACGCAAGCGGTTAAAGCCACGCTCAAAGGCTTGTCTAAAACGGGAATCCTCACGCTGGTCGATATGCCCTAGAGAGTGCCCCAGATGGCTGGGTAGCACCAGAAAGGCCTCCAGCAGGCTGACACTGAGTACCACCAACAACACAATCGGCATGACTCGCAGCACCTGCCCGATCTCACCACTGATAAAGGCAAGAGAGCCGAATACCAGCACTGTGGTGGTAAAGGAGGAGAGGATACCCGGCATCACCTGCTTGACCCCGGTCAGTGCTGCCTGCATTGGGCGATCACCACGACCCAGCCGTGAGGCGATATTTTCAGCAATCACAATGGCATCGTCCATCAGCAGACCGATACCGATCAGTAGCCCTACCATAGAGATCATGTTGATGGTGACGTCAACCATTGGCAGTACAAACAGCCCTCCCAGAAAGGAGACCGGTAGACCCATGGTGACCCAGAAGCTATAGCGAAAACTGAAGAAGAGCCAGAGCACCAGAAACACCAGAATCAGACCAGCAATACCGTTATTGAGCAACATATCCAGGCGATCCCGCACCACTGAAGAGCGGTCCTGAGTCAATGTCAGGGCTATGCCTGTAGGGGAACGGGCTTGCTCTTCATTGACAAAGGCTGCGACCTGGTCAAATACTTTTAGTAGATCCTGATTTGCGGTCTTGGTGATGTTGAGAATGGCGGCCCGATCACCATCAAACAGGATTTTGTTCTCTGCCTGTTCAAAGCGATCACGAATGGTGGCAAGTTCTCCCAGTTTGATCGCTGCACCGCTCTGTCCGGAGATGACCACCAGATCCTGTAGTGCCCGTACGCTCTTGCGTTGATCATCAAAACGCAACAGCACATCCTCTTCGTGACCTTCCAGTTTACCCGCAGGAGTACTAACGCTCTGTTGCTGTATGCTATTAGTAATATCAGCAGCAGAGAGACCAAATTGGCGTAGCCGTTGTTGGGAGACCTCAATTCTTAGCTGGTGGTCAGAGAACCCCTGAATAGTGATGGTGGCGACATCGGCCTGCTGTTTCAGGCGTGCCTTGACCGCTTCGGCATAGGCTTTGAGAGTGACCGCATCATCCGGCCCGGTGATGGCGATGGAGACCACTGCATCGGTGCGCCCCAGCTCCTCGGTGATCGGTTGTTCCGTGCTGCTGGGGAAGTCATCGATTGAATCAATACTGGTTTTGACATCATCCAGAAAGCGGGGCATCTCTATCCCTTCCAGCTTCACCAATGTGGCAACTCCGACGCCTTCACTCGATTCACAACGAACCTCTTCCAGCCCAACCACACTTTCAGTCGCCTCCTCCAGACGGCGACAGATTGCATCCTCTACTTCAGAAGCGGTTGCCCCACGGTAGACTACGCGTACTTCGACCTTATCATTCTCAATGGAAGGAAAGGTTTCGCGTTGCAGATCGGGCAGTGCCACCACCCCCAACAGGATGATGGCAACCATTAACAGGTTGGCAGCATTGGTATGGTAGGTAAACCAACGGATCATCGTGCCGACCCCGGACGGCTCTTGCCTGTGGAGCGCACTAGCTGCTGCTCCATCCTGATATCGACCTGTGGTTGCAGGCGCATCCCTGCAATAGCGGGGACCAGATCAGAGAGTACCAGTTGTTGGCCAGCCTCAATGCCGGATTGAATTACGCTGAGACCATTTTGACTGTAGCGTACCTCGACCTGATGGATCAGCAGTCGCTGCTGTTCATCCAGAAGATAGACCTTGCCGTTACGAAGCGCACTGCGTGGAACCACAATTTGTTGTGGCTGAATACGCCCCTGCAGCAACACCTTAACAAACATTCCCTTGGAGAGCGGTGGGCGTTGACCGGGGATGATCTTCTCAAATGGCTTGTCTAGCGCAACCACCACTCCAATGGTGCGGGTTTCACTATCGATGTTATCGGTAAAGCGTACAAACTCCGCTTCCCACTGTGCTGGCCGGCCTGCGGTATCGCCAATATCCATCAGAATGGTCGCCTTCAAATCAGCATATTTAGCCAATCCTTCAGTTAACTCTTGTTTACTGGGTGGAGTCTCCTGATGACCGAGAAACAGATTTCGCATTGATGAGAGTGCAACCTGCGCCACGACTTCGGAGCGGTCCACACCATCCCCCTCAAACAGCTTCTGTCCGCTGGTAATGTACTGGTCCATCTCCATGCTGAGATTGGCAATACGCAGATTGAATGGTGCATGGATACGGGTGTTATCCAGATCACGTTTTGCCTGTGCCAGTTTGACCTCAATGACGCGGCGTTGTGAAGGAATTAATGCCAGTGTATTGGTTAAATTCTGCACTGCAGTGCGTGAGTTGAGCATGGTGCGCTCTGCGCTGTCTGCACTGCTGCGAGAGAGATCACCTTTCAGGGCCAGCTTTTTCAAGCGAGTGGCTTCCCGTTGTGCCAATTCCAAACTGCGCTGTTCGATATCAAGCAGATCGATAGTGTTGAGCTGTCTGACCTCCAGTTCTGCTAGCTCTGCCTTAAGCTGCTCTTGAGCAAGTTCATAGTTCACAGGGTCGATGCGGTAGAGCAGATCCCCAACTGGGATGATCTCTCCCTCACGCAGTCGTGGATGCATCTCAACCACCCGACCGCTGACCTGTGCAATAGCTCCCCACACCTTGGCCGGCTGTACCACACCATATCCTTCAGCTTCTGGTTGTAAGTCAAGTTGTGGAACCGTGAGAGTACGTACTGCCTGTGCCTTCTCAATATACTCAACCTTTGTCGGTATCGGCTTGTTGCTGGTCAACATCATCAATGTACCGATACCGATGGCGATAGGTGGAATGATCCAGAGCATACGCATTCGCTTCTTCATGGTGGTTTTCTCTTGCATGGATAGGAGCCTGTATAGGTGTTATTGTTATTGGAGACAGTATGGAGAGGGTATGGAGAAAGAGGCCGGATGTAATTGATGTTTATCAATATTTACAACATATCTTAAGTGTGCTCCAGCCTCTCCATTAAATAACAGAGACAATCTTGACGGATAATTTCAATGTCTTTGGTCAGCATAGAGGGCATCACAGGTTTGGAGGTCTGTAGCCTTCCACCCTGAATAGTGAAGAAGTTATCACCGACATCTTGACCAGACTCGCTCCAGACCTCCAGATGGTTAAGATGGTCAGAACAGACTCGCCCAAAAGGGGTGCCGGCTGGTATCTCCTGAAAGTTGAGTTGGTCCAGTTCATTGATCAAGCAGAGATCACCTGTTGCGGTCCCAAAACTTATCTCAATGGTATCCGGTACCTTGACAGTGGCGACCGTGTGGAAGAGCGCAATCTCTTCGGCTGTGACCGGCTGTGTGGGGATTTCTGAGAGTTTTAGGCAGTGTTGTAAAAAGTTCAGGGCATGGGTAATACCATTGACTTCACCAGGACGACCACACTCAACCGTAATTGCGGGGCAGAAATTAGAGAAGGCCATCGACTGCACTTCTGCTGGTTGGGTGAAAAAGACTACGGTATGGCTAAACAGTTTGGCGAGTTGCAAAAAAGCAGGCTCCAGGCGGTTTATGCAACCATAATGCGGGTTTCGTCCCGTATTGTTATGAAGGTCAATACTGGCAAAAACACCTCTTTCTCTCATTTGTTCTATTACCGACTGCATCATCTGCTGCTCGGCAGTGTCTCCTGTGCTCCAGATTCGGTTGTAATCTGGCTGCCCTGGAAGATGTCGTACATCCTCTGCAGCTGCAGCTACATTGCCGATAAAAAGAGAGAGTGAACGGGGTAGTTCTTGGTGATGGTAGGAGAGCAATAGCTGTCGCAACGCCTCCCAACCAGTGGTTTCGTTTCCATGCAGTAATACGCTGACAAATAGAGGAGCGGTTGTGGACCCCCGCAGATGAATGAGTGTGGGGCCATCCAGAACTTCATGTAACTGTTGTGCAGAGCGGTTGAGCAGACCCTCTGGAAGTACTTCAAGGGTTGTTAAATTCATTTTATGAAAAATTCCATTGATGGACGGGATTGCCAGAGTTTTGTTTTTCCAGGTATGCACCGAGCAGGGATGCAGGGTCCCGGCCATGCCGGGCCACCCAGCGACGTTGCCACTCACTTCCATTCTGACCTGTCGCCACACGTGCCGCAATGATCTCAAGCCAGGGTCGCCACTCTGACGGAGGTAACTCCAGTTGTTGTAAACCAGTCTCTGCTAATGGAATAAGCACCTTTGTCAGTAGATTACGTAGAGTACCACGCTGTCGGCCCCACTGAACCTCACTCTCCAGTCCCCAACGGGCAGCGTGATAAAAGTTATTTCGGGCTGTAGCAAAGGGGTGGTGTAGGTACTTCTCATCTGGTTGAGTCAGCATTCCCATGATGACCCCACTAAAGAATACGGTATTGGCGATGATGTCTTCCAGAGTTGGGCCTGCAGAGGCTACACGATGCTCGATACGCAGCTGGGGTTTTCCTGAGGTGTCCAGTGAGACCAATGGCCGGTTCCAGCGCCAGATGGTGCCATTATGAAGCATCAAATTGGTGAGTTGTTGAGGGTCGCCCGGTTGACAGATCGGTAGCATGATCGGATAGTGGTCACGATTTTCCTGAAACAGGTCCAGCAGGTTTTCTCGGGTATATCCTGTACCAAAGCTCACCCGGCCCTCTCCCAGCCGGTGGCTGAGCTGGTTCACATTGATGGCCTGCTCAAATAATGGAATACGGCTTTCCGCCCAGAGGTCCTTCCCAAATAGATAGGGGGCATTGGCACAAAGTGCGACCATCGGTGCTGAAATGCGGATGGCATGATTAAAGGCTGCAGTAATGTGACGATAAGGGACCTGCAGATGTATCTGAAGTGAGGTTCCTGCGGCCTCCATCATGACATCGTGATGGCAGAAGTGGAGTGACTCATTACCCTCAATCTCAAACTCCAGAGGGGTTCCCTGGCGCATTCTCATCACCTGCTCATTTAATGCCCGATAACGTTGCAGGTCACTCATGTTCGAGAGACAGAAATCCTTCTGTTGAATGGTTGGCAGGATGCCGGTCATCACCAGGTCCAGATTCATCGCATGGCAGGTGTCAGCAGTCTGTTGCCAGGTACTCAGTAACTCAGCAGATAGAGCACTGAAGGGGGTGGTGTGTAGAGGTTGTGGTGTACTGTTGATCTCTATATTAAAACGGGCCAGTTCAGGTACAACCAGTGATGTGTTGAGCCGCTGTGAAAGCAGGTGGTTGGCAGCAGCAGGGTGTAAATCGGAGTCAACCAACCACCCCTCCAGTTCCAGCCCCACCATGGGTTCGGTATTACAGAAGGTCTCATCCTCAAACCAGTGGCGCAAAATTTCCATCTCATGGTCGAGAGAGTGTTGAAAGAGGTGGTAATCCCGTTTATGAAAATGGCTATTGGTGATTTCCTGTCCCATTGTCAGCGATTGTCAGCGATTACTGGAGTGACAGGGTAGAGAAGAGGTGGAAGGGGTGGGTTTCATGGATTTTTTGGATCATTAGTTTCTCCATCTCTGATCTGACTGTTCGTTCAAGAGTGTTGAGTTATTTGGGAGATGAGTCGAATAAATTCTGATCGTTCAATTAGTCGAGCACCCAGCTTTTCCATATGCGGTGTCATCATCTGTATATCGATCAACTCAATCTCTATCTTAAACTGCTGGATCAGCGAAACCAGCGCTATTTTTGAGGCGTCGTTGGATCGGCTGAACATGGACTCACCACAAAATAGTGTTCCAAGCTGAACACCATAGAGTCCCCCCACCAGTTGATCACCGCTCCAGCACTCAACGGAGTGGGCATGCCCTAATTGATGCAGCCTCCGGTAGGCCTGCTTCATCGTGTCTGTAATCCAGGTTCCCTCTTCTCCTCTTCTGGGGCCGGAGCAGGCCTCAATCACCGGATCAAAGGCCTTGTTCAGCGTGACCTCAAAAGGTGTTTGCCGTATCCGTTTTCTGAGGCTTCGAGAGATACGCAGTTCATTGGGAAAGAGCACTGCACGTGGGGCAGGGGACCACCACAGAATAGGATCACCTTCGCTGAACCAGGGGAAGATTCCATGACGATAAGCATTTAGCAGACGTTGGGGAGAGAGGTCTCCTCCAATAGCCAGTAGCCCCTCGGGTTCCTCTAAAGCAAGCTGGGGCAGTGGGAAAGGGGCATCAGGATCACTCTCCAGCCAGAAAGGGACATAGGAGACCACTCAGCCAACCCTGAATTTCAGGTATCGGATGAGTGGAGCCATCTATGATATGCCTCTATTCAGTGGGGCAGCAGTCCAGGTTATCAAGGTAGTGCTCTGCATCCAGTGCAGCCATACAGCCGCTACCGGCAGAGGTAACCGCCTGACGATAGATAGGATCTGCACAGTCGCCAGCTGCAAATACACCGAGAACATTAGTGCCCGTGGCATAGTGGCGCTCACTGTTGCGTACTGTGATATAGCCGTGCTCCATGTCGATCTGATCCTGGAACATGCCGGTGTTGGGTTTATGTCCAATAGCGATAAAGACACCGCTCAGATCCAGCTCTTTGGTGGAGCCATCGTTATGGAGAAGACGAACACCGGTTACCCCGCTGTCGTCACCGAGGACCTCATCTAATTGTGAATTCCACTCAATTTTGATGTTGCTATCTTCTGCTGAGGCCATATCATTAATACGGTCGGCGAGAATTTTTTCACATTTGAAGCTGTCACGACGGTGGATAACGGTGACATTTTTGGCAATGTGAGAGAGGTAGATCGCCTCTTCAACAGCGGAGTTACCGCCGCCTACAACACAGACATCCTGTCCTTTATAGAAGAATCCGTCACAAGTTGCACAGCCTGAGACCCCACGTCCCATAAAGGCCTGCTCAGATTCCAGACCCAGATACATGGCAGAAGCACCCGTAGAGATAATCAATGCATCACAGCTATAGGCACCCATGTCGCCTTTTAACTGGAAAGGGCGCTGGCTGGTATCCACACTCTGGATCATGTCAAAGATAATCTCTGTCTCGAAGCGTTCAGCCTGCTTTAGCATTCGATCCATCAATTCTGGGGCCAGTTGTCCACTTCAGTCGTAGTGGTGAGCTGCCCACCTTGTTGCATACCAGTAATTAATACAGGTTTTAAGTTTGCTCGGGCCGCATAGATAGCAGCAGTATAACCAGCAGGGCCAGAACCCAGAATCAGAAGGGGGCAGTGTTTCACATCGCTCATGATAAACTCCAGTGAAAAAGTGAATGTTGTCTGCTCTACAGTCTTGCATTCAATCCGGTAGAACACTCAGTGAATAATGGGGGTGATTGTACATGAAACATTTGATCGTTGGTGTTCCTCGTGAGGTTAGAGAGTTTGAAGGGCGTGTAGCGTTAACGCCGGATGCGGTTGCTCGATTAACGGCAGCAACAACCAGAGTTTTGATTGAGCAGGGAGCTGGTGAGCTGAGTGGTTTCAGTGATCAGGAGTATCGAGATGCAGGAGCTGAGGTGGTTGCAGATGCGGTAACGCTCTATGGAGAGGCGATGCTGATCGTCAAGGTCAAAGAGCCGCAACGTAGTGAGCTGCCGCTGCTGCGTAGAGAGCACCTGCTCTTCTGTTATCTTCACTTGGCTGCTGATCTGGATTTGATGGAGGCGTTATGCGAAATCGGCTTGACGGCGATTGCCTTTGAAACCGTTGAAGTGAATGGACAGCTTCCGTTGCTGACCCCGATGAGTGAAATTGCAGGAAAGTTATCGGTACAGATTGGAATGCGACTGTTGCATCAGTCGGAACAGGGTAAAGGAGTGCTGTTGGGGGGGGTGGCTGGCGTTAATCCAGGACATGTGGTTGTGTTGGGCGGTGGTGTGGCGGGCACTGCTGCAATATCGGTAGCTGATGCAGTTGGGGCAAAAGTTACGGTACTGGAACGCAGTGAAGAAAAAATCCAGCAACTTGAATCGAAATTTAACCATGTAAAAGGGGTAATTTCGACAGAGAAGCAGATTGAACGATCAGTGATCTCTGCCGATCTGTTGATCGGAGCCGTTTTGGTTAGAGGAGATCGAGCACCCAAGTTAGTTACAGAGGCGATGATAAGGCAGATGGAGCCCGGCAGTGTAGTGGTCGATATTTCAGTAGATCAGGGCGGTTGTATTGAGACGACGCACCCCACGAATTATCAGAATCCAACCTATCGTGTGGCAGAGGTTACCCATTTTGCAGTCACCAATATGCCTGGAGCTGTCCCTAAAACAGCTTCACAGGCACTTTCAGCAGCGATTATCCCCTGGGTTGAGCAATTGGCAGAGGGGCAATGGCGAGAACAATCCCCGTTGGTTAATGGGATTAACGTGGAGCGTGGAAGCGTCTGCTATCCAGCACTGAGAATCTTGTGAAGGCGCTGCAGGTTGCAGACAAAACAAAGCCCCATCCATCTAAACTACTCGTGTGTGCCTGGCTGCCTTTGGTTTCTACACTGAGCTGTTGTGAATGAGGCCTATTGAAAGAGTAGGTCAGTTAATAGGTGAGTCAAGAAAAAAACAGTAGTATTTTTTGGGGCTGACCTCCAAATCCGTTAGAATCTGCGGTTTTGTGAAAGATAGAAGGATAGCGGGTTGGCAACAGCGAGTAAGAAAGGCCAGAAAGCCAGGGAAAAAAAGCAGGCACCTGTCAAGGTTACCCCCCATGTCAGTCGAGGGTTGAGAGAGAGTGCGCTACTGATCAGTATTGCGATTACGCTCTATCTAATGGCTTCCCTCTTTACCTTTAGTATGAATGATCCGGCCTGGAATTACAGTGCGCCGGTTACCCAATATAATAATTCAGGCGGTGTCATTGGTGCCTGGTTCTCGGATGTGCTCTTTACCGTTTTAGGCATTATGGCGTGGATGCTTCCCCCTATTGTTGGTTGGCTGGGATGGTTACTATTTGTAGATCGTGCACGACTGCTACGTTTTGATCCGCATCTTCTGGGTATCCGGGTTGGTGGATTTTTGATGATTGTGTTGGGTGGGGCCGGAGTCTCCTTTCTCCATTTTCACCGTTTTGATGCACTCCTCCCAGCCAAGACAGGAGGGCTGCTCGGAGACTGGATCGGTAGCCTGTTTGCCGCTGTAATCGGGCCGTTTGGTAGCACCCTGTTTCTCTCCGCAATGTTTCTGGCGGGAGTCTCTATCTTTACCCATATATCCTGGTTTGTAGTGATGGACCGTATTGGTGCAGTTGTGCTGGAAGGGCTGTTGCATCTTCGTTCCATACCGGGAAAAGTCAAGGAGTGGCAGAGCGGTCGGGATGCTAAGGAGGAGCGTGAGCAGGTTGTTGAAAAAGAGAGGTCTAAACCACGTTCACGAAAAAAGCCAAAAATTGAGCCTAAACTGGGCTCAATCGAGATCAGCGAACGGGCACTGAAAGAGACACAAGGGTCGTTGTTTGACGAGTTGACTACCAATTATGGCGGGACTGGCACTGCTCATGAAGAGGTCTTGCCACCACCGCTCTCCCTGTTGACCAAAGCACATCATCAGGAAGGAGGCTACTCCAATGAGATGCTGGAGGTTCTTTCCAGACAGGTAGAGCTGAAGCTGAAGGATTTTGGGGTCGAGGTTGAGGTGGTTGCGGTACAACCGGGACCGGTGATTACCCGTTTTGAACTGATGCCTGCGCCCGGTTTGAAGGCCAGTAAAATTACCGGCCTCTCCAATGATCTGGCACGTTCACTTACACTGAAGAGTGTACGCGTGGTAGAGGTTATTCCAGGTAAGGCAACGATTGGGTTGGAGATTCCGAATGAGGTACGTGAGACCGTTTTTCTTTCAGAGATTCTCGCCTCACAGCAGTATGATCAATCCAAAGGGGTGCTATCACTCGCATTAGGTAAGGATATCTCTGGGCAGCCACAGGTTGCAGATCTCTCCAAAATGCCACACCTATTGGTGGCAGGTACCACCGGCTCTGGTAAATCAGTTAGCGTCAACACGATGATTCTGAGTCTGCTCTATAAATACTCGCCAGACTATGTACGGATCATCATGATCGATCCAAAAATGTTGGAACTCTCGGTCTATGAAGGGATTCCACACCTTTTGGCTCCGGTGGTGACGGATATGAATGAGGCCGCCAGTGCGCTACGTTGGTCGGTTGCCGAGATGGAGCGGCGTTATAAGCTGATGTCAGCGCTCGGTGTACGAAGCGTCTCTGGATACAATAAAAAGGTACACGATGCGATTGAGGCCGGAACACCACTGGTTGATCCACTCCATCCTCTGATGGAGGGTGATGAACAGGAACAGCCTCTGCTTGAGCATCTTCCCTACATCGTGGTGTTTGTCGATGAATTTGCTGATCTGATGATGCAGGTAGGCAAGAAGGTGGAAGAGCTGATTGTGCGTATTGCCCAGAAAGCGCGTGCCGCCGGTATTCACCTGATTTTGGCAACACAGCGCCCCTCGGTAGATGTAATAACCGGCCTGATTAAATCCAATGTCCCGACGCGAATTGCATTCCAAGTCTCCTCCAGAATGGACTCACGGGTTGTTCTGGATCAGATGGGTGCAGAGAACTTGCTGGGGCGTGGTGATATGCTCTATCTTCCCTCCGGGGCAGGGATGCCGATGCGGGTCCACTGTGCCTTTGTTGATGATGAAGAGGTTCACCGTGTGGTTGAGCACCTCAAGAGTAATGGTGGCCCACAGTATGTGGAGGATGTGCTTGCTACACCAGACAGCAGTGAATCAGGTGCTGCGGGTGGTGATTTAGATGATGCTGAAAATGATCCGCTTTATGATGATGCAGTACGTATTGTAACGGAGAGTCGTAAAGCCTCGGTTTCTGGTGTGCAGCGTCGACTGCGGGTGGGTTACAACCGTGCTTCACGCTTGGTTGAAGCGATGGAGATGGCAGGTGTGGTGAGTGGGGTCGGAGCCAATGGCCAACGTGAAGTACTGGCACCTCCACCGGTAGAGATGAATTAAATGATGAGACCGTGGTGGATCTTTTTACTGTTACCTACCCTTGCTTGGGGGGGGGAGAGTTCTGCAATAGAGGATTTTCTTACTGAGCTGAGATCGCTACAAGGAGATTTTCAGCAGCAAGTAAGAGATGGCTCAGGTCAGTTGATTGAACAGAGTGCCGGGCAGTTACTGCTGCAGCGTCCGGGTCAATTCCGTTGGGAGACGACGACTCCTTTTGCACAGCAAGTGGTTGCGGATGGCAATAAAATCTGGATCTATGATCCGGATCTGGAGCAGGTGACCGTGCGTAGGCAGCAGGGGGCGCTTACCAATACCCCCGCCACGCTACTCACCCATGCGGGTGCGCTCACTGAACAGTTCTCTCTTAAGCATATAGAGAGAACGGAGCACTTGTCTGAAAATTTGCAGTGGGTTGCACTGCAGCCGCTTCAGCAAGAGGGTGGTTTTGAACAGCTATTGGTGGCAATGGATGGTGAGCAGCTGCGGGTGATCGAGGTTGAAGACAGCTTCGGGCAACGTACCCGGATTGAGTTCTCTAATTTAATGTTGAATATTTCACTTCCTGCAGAGCTGTTCCGCTTTGTGCCTCCAGCTGGAGTGGATGTCGTCGGCGACCTCTGATGGCAATACCACTGGCGGAGCGGATGCGCCCGGTCTCTCTGGAGACCTTTATGGGGCAAGGGCACCTCTTAGCGGAGGGCAGACCTCTCCGTCAGGCCATTGAGTCAGGTAATTTGCACTCCATGCTCTTTTGGGGACCGCCCGGTACAGGAAAGACCACACTGGCAAGGTTGATTGCACGCCACTCCAAGGCTGATTTTCTGGCCATTTCAGCGGTACTCTCGGGGGTTAAAGAGATTCGTGCTGCGATTGAGCAGGCGAAGCAATCTCAACAGCTGGGAGTGAGCACGCTGCTATTTGTGGATGAGGTACACCGCTTTAATAAAAGTCAGCAGGATGCCTTTCTGCCACATGTAGAAGATGGCACGTTCACTTTTGTCGGGGCGACCACAGAGAATCCCTCCTTTGAATTGAATAACGCACTGCTCTCCCGTGCCCGGCTCTATCGATTGAAGCCACTGGAGACGGAGGCGTTGCAGAGGATTATCGGGCAGGCTCTACAGCATGAGACGGTGGATGTAAAACTGGATCTACCGTCAGCTGGCATTGAACAGATCATCGCAGCAGCCGATGGAGATGCGCGTCGTGCACTGAATATACTGGAGATTGTGATTGGTCTGGCAGAAGAGCAAAAGGAGGGAACAGGTACAGTCAGTGAAGCACAGATTGCTCAGGTGGTGGCAGAAGGAGGACGCCGTTTTGATAAAGGAGGAGATCTTTTTTATGAGCAAATATCCGCACTTCATAAATCGGTACGCGGCTCCAATCCCGACGCTGCACTCTACTGGTTTGCTCGTATGGTAGATGGTGGTGTGGATCCTCTTTATGTGGCACGGCGGGTGGTGAGAATGGCGAGTGAGGATATTGGCAATGCGGATCCCAGGGCACTACAGATAGCACTTAATGGATGGGAGAGTTACGAGCGATTGGGAAGCCCGGAGGGGGAGCTGGCGATAGCGCAGGCGATTAGTTATCTGGCCGTGGCTCCCAAGAGCAACGCCATCTATCAGGCATGGAATCGGGTAATGGCCGATGTGAAAGGGGGGGGCTCTTCAGAAGTACCGGTACATCTCAGAAATGCCCCGACCAAGGTGATGAAAGAGTTGGGATATGGTCGTGCCTATCGTTATGCCCATGATGAGGCAGATGGCTATGCTGCAGGTGAGACCTATTTTCCAGATGAGACTGGAGAGCGGCGCTACTATCACCCGGTTGAACGTGGTATGGAGATCAAGATCAAACAGCGGCTTGAGTACCTGCAGCAGTTGGATCGCGAGGCGAGAAAATAGCGCGTCAGGCAATGATCAATAGCGCGATGTATGGGGTTAGATTGAAGATGAGCCAGAAGATCTTGTAGAGTCCTAGGTAACCATAGATTGCCATATTAAATTGCTCTCGGGTGATCTGAAACCAGCGTTGATGGATAGAGTAGACCCAATCAGCAACCCACAAAATCATCACTGATGAGAAAATGAGCAATCCACCATTGATGATGCTGCTCCACATGAAGAAATCAGTTACGGTTTGGATGTCCATGGGGTGATTCTCCAAGATGGTTAGAGATACCTATAGTATAGGCTGGGATCAAGAAAAACCTACTCGGTAGTGTGGGTAAATGAATAGAACGGAGTGAGAAATTTAAACGATGCAGCAGGCGATCAACCGACTACTGGAAATCATGCAGCAGCTGAGAGACCCTGAACGGGGGTGTCCATGGGACCTAGAGCAGAGCTACCGGACGATAGTGCCTCATACCCTGGAAGAGGCGTATGAAGTAGCCGATGCGATAGAACGTAATGCGCTGGAAGAGCTGAAGGGAGAGCTGGGAGACCTGCTGTTTCAGGTGGTTTTCTATGCTCAGATTGCTACTGAAGAGGGGCGCTTTACCTTCGAAGAGGTAGTTGAATCGATCAACGCGAAGCTGGTTCGACGTCATCCCCATGTTTTTGGGGAGCTGGAGGTGGAGAACTCCACAGTACAGACACAGTTATGGGAACAGTTAAAACAGCAGGAACGGGGCAATAAAGAGGGGATGGACTCTAGCGCATTAGATGGAGTCCTGGATGCACTGCCTGCACTGACCCGTGCAGCTAAAATTCAGCGTCGGGCAGCCCATGTCGGTTTTGACTGGCCTGAAATAGGCGGTGTATTGGACAAGGTGGAAGAGGAGTTTGCAGAACTTCGTCAGGCGAAGGAGCTGAAGGAGAGACGTATTGAAGAGGAGATGGGGGATCTGCTATTTTCGATGGTCAACCTCTGTCGTCATCTTGGGTTTGACAGTGAAGGGGTATTGCGTCGTGCCACAACCAAGTTTGAAAATCGTTTTCGCCAGATGGAACGGAGGATTGCTGAAGAAGGTTACTCACTGCAAGGGATGGATTCACAACAGATGGAGCAATTTTGGCAGAAAATAAAAGAGCAGAAACGGTAGTACATGGTGGTAGTGGTGGACTATCTTTACCGGGTATCCCGACTGGCTTCGGGAGGCGAAAAAAATACCGCCTCAAGTCTGCAGGACTCTCATTGGCGGTATCTCCCTCCTTCTCATTGAGCCACCATGTATAGGGATATGGTGACTCAAGCTGGCTGGACGGAAGAACTATAAATGGGGGTGAACCTCACTATCATTGACTATGGTCAAGTCACGCTGCAATTCTGTAGGTGGAAGACTGTAATGGCTGACAAAATCAGCTCTTAGGAGG
>DUYW01000037.1 GCA_013349825.1 Gammaproteobacteria bacterium
AAAAACAGGTGTCCAGCCAAACAAGTAGGCTGGATTAAGAAAAATTGGGCAGGTTTGCTTCGGATATGGCTGACTTCAAATTGGAAGTCACGGATTCAGGTAATAATACAAGCTATATGCTGACTGAACAGGGTCAACCTGTCATTCGAGCAAGCTTAAGGGGCTGAAGTTGTTGACTGGCTGAAGAAGTCTACAGTTGAGAATCTAAGTTGATGACAGATATCTTTGTTATCTTATGATCACCTGAGAGAATTCCTGAGACCAACGACTTTGAAGCCAACTTCTGAAAGATCTAAATCACCTTGTAGTTTCCACGTTTAAAGCAAGTCATTCTCCAGCTCATCAATATACTCCACTACCTGTTTTGAGTAAGGCGAGATCTTGAGAAACTCCTGTTCAGCCTCTCCCTTTTTCCCATCCTTTTTCAACTCAATTACCTTCTTTACCACCGCATGCATCTTGGCATGTACATCATCAAGACTGCTCATCTCATGAAAGTTTTTATATTTTTCTCGCCCTTCTGAGTCCAGCCATTTTCCCAACACGCAATCATGATGGGAAACAGCCTGATTAATATCCATCTCTATAAATCCGTCCAAAAACCCACGAATTTTTCCCTTCCAGGCTAAATGAGCTGAGCGTGCTTTATCCAGTACAACAGTCTCGTTGGAGAGCGCACGATGCAGATCCTTTGGATGTACAGTCTCATCGAGGGCAAAAATTTCCATCAGTGAAGCCAGTGCTGTTGCTTGTTCTTTCAATACAGATGTTGTCTCTGCCGTCTCATCCACCAGCGCAGAATTTTGCTGGTTAACCTGATCAATCTCTGTAATTGCTCTGTTGACCTGCTCAATGCCGATACCCTGCTCATGTGCGGCTGAAGAGATCTCTTTTGCAACTACTGAGACCTTACCAATAGACTCTACAATTGACTCAAGAGATTCGCCACTTTCATTGACCAATGCATTGCCGTCACTAATTCGATCACTGGTTTCACTGATCAATGCAGCAATCTCCTTGGCCGCATCTGCCGAACGTTGCGCCAGACTCCTCACCTCTCCAGCAACAACGGCAAACCCTCGACCGTGATCTCCTGCACGTGCTGCTTCAACAGCCGCATTAAGCGCAAGTAGGTTAGTCTGAAAGGCGATACCATCAATCAGCTCTATAATCTCGGATATCTTGTCACTGGACTCATTGATACGGCTCATTGCTTCAACAGCTCGTTGCACTACAGCGGTCCCCTCAACCGCCTCCGCCCTGGAAACTTGAGAGAGTTCTTCCGCATTTTTGGCATGCTGTGCATTGAGTTGAACGGTGCTGTTCATCTGTTCCATACTTGCTGCACTTTCTTCTAACGCTGAAGCCTGCTGACCTGTTCTACTTGAAAGTCGGTGTGTACCGGATGTGAGCTCTTCAGACTCCAGACGAACACTGTGTGCTGCTGAACGTACTTTGGAGACAATATGGGACAGGTTTCGTTGCATGGCATTAACGGCATCCTTTAATGCTGCTAACTGACCACTGTAGCTGCCTTCCAGTTCAGAAGTAAAATCACCATCGCCGATACGGGTAATATTGTTGGTGGTAAATATGATGGAGTGCTCAATCTTAGCCATGGATTGGTTAATCACCTCTTTCAGCTCAAGTAGATCACCCTGTGCCTCCATCGTTATTCTGTGACTGAAGTTACCATGCGCAACATGGTTCATCACGGCAGAAATTTGTTCAAACATTTTCTCAACTGCCGACATGGAGTCAGAGACAAAATCAGCCAGTTCATGCTCCGCTGCATCCTCCAGATCCATCCCAAAATCTGATGCTCCAATCGCACTCACCACTTTATGTAGCAGTTGCATATTGTTCTGTGCATGATCTGTAGCTAAATCAACCCCTGCCCTCAACGCATGCAGGTCCCATTGGTTTTGCTTTTGAAGTGCCTCACATTTCTCTTTCCCAGAGACACTTTCTACCATACCTTGTATATCCTGTAGAACCTGTGCCTTGCTTTCAATAAGATGATTAAGCACCTGCTCTGCTTCACTACACAACTCAACACCACTGTTGATTCGGACACTATAGTCGCCCTCTTCCAGAATGCGCGATATGGCTGTGGTTACAGAAGAGTTCCACTGATCAACTTGAGATCGATAGCGCAGATGCAGCGTAACAATCACAACTAAAGCTCCCCCCAGAACCAGTAATACAATTCCCTCCCATGACATTTCCATTTACCTCCCACTATTTTGAATAGATCAACTAAGGAACCCCTGAATAAGTCATGAACAATTGCTGCGCATTCAATCACAAAACGAACCAGCAACCTGTTGTGCAAGATATGGTTCTATTGTTCACTCATTCCAGACAGCCTGAAATTGAAGTGCCATTACATACCCCTCAGAACATGCTTAATAACCCAAACAGAAGGCACAGACTGAGGGGGAAATAATATTATGTCAATCATTTTTTTATAATAAAATGCAGCAGAGGCAATAAACCTTATAACCCAACCAATATGCACCAACCGCTGATTGAGCTGCCGGAGCACCCCGAATAACTTCCTTCCTACATCATTAAATCTATTAATGAAATAACACGCCGAGTTCGGCCACAAGGACTATAAAAAATATTATATATATTTATCGTTACAACAATTAAATAGCATTAATGATTGTAATTTTTATTATATAAAAAAATTTTTTATGGTGTTTATTCATAATACCTCTTTTATTTATACCTATGGAACCTCTGAACAAGTCTGGGTAATTTGAATTACGTCCAGACTTGTTCAGAGGTTCCCTAATACCAGATATCCTTTGCAGCATTCTCTATCTCTATATCTGTCTCGATGGGAATATCCTCTACACTAGACAATAACTCATCCTGGATCTTATTGGCGGCATCCCCCCAGAAAAGGTTTGCGTTGAACTGTTTTACTTCAGGAAAGTCGACCAGACGGGAGATCGTGTACTCGTCATCATTCGTATCACGCGGGATTGGCTGTATATACAACTCATCTGTGGGACTACAAATTGCTGAGACCTGTGGGTGGAAATGGTCTTTTCCTTGGTAAGTCACTAATGCAACCTCTCCAGAATGTAACACCACTGTAGACCCTGATGGATAAACTCCCAGTTCAGTAATGAGTGTATGGGATAGCTTTTTGTCAAACTCACCCCGTTTAGAGGAAAGAAAATATCTCATAATCTGACTGGGGTTGCCAGCCTCCCGGTTGGCACGAGGCGTAATCATTGAGCCATACCGGTCTGCAATCGACATTAAACGGGCCTCATCAGGTATTCTACCGTGCATAAAGCCGTGTGGATAACCGCGTCCATCCAGTTTTTCATGGTGAAGTGCAACTGCAGATAACCATTTTTTATCAGTAACCCCCAAAGCGGCTAGCATTTTTGCACTCTGTGTTGGGTGACTACGGATTTGTTTGACTTGCTCTTCAGTCAGCTTTTCTTGCTTCATTTCAGCCAACTCATTCTGCAGCTGGAATAGTGAAATATTTTCCGTCAAACAGGCACATGTAAGTATATGAATACGTTCTGCTTCCCAATTTGAGCGCTTTGCTACAAGCACAGAAAAAATAGTATTTTGTATGATCCGCACAAGCGCATAATTAGCATGTTTTGTACGAAGATGTACAAGGCCAACCAGCATATCGACATTGCTATCCAGCATATTGATAATTTGATTTGCAAGCTTTGATATGTCGCCAACTATTTTGTAATTATTACGGGTAGTTTTTGAATAAACACTACTCAGCTGTTCAACTAGATTCATAATTATTCCACATAAAAAAGTGTATGTTATTGGTCTATTACTGCCCTAAATATGAACAACCAATGTTGTTCGAGTACTAGAGGAGATTGCTGTACCTCTGTAACGGCTCTCAACTGATAGAGTAAGAAAAACCGACTAAGCACCTACATAATTACCTCTTACTTTTTTCTATGTATAATTTTCAGTATAACAAAAAACATATAAATACTGCCACATACACTCGTAATGGATGATCTCTACCTCCCTGTTCCAGCCGTTGAATTCACCGCAATGCTAAGGAACCTCTAAAATCACCCTCGCTGGCAACAGCCAGAAGCCCTTCAAAAATCAGCTCCTGAATCTGCAGGTCATAGCGCACACCACCGGCAACCAGTCGTTCCGCACTCCCCCCTGTTAAAATAATCTGACAAACCCCGTATTGATCTTGTAACTGTTTGATCAACTGCTCCAGGTAGTTGACCACCCCCTTTTCACAACCTCTTAAGCCCTCTGCTGTGGTATGCCCCAACAGTGTTGACGGCTTCTTATTTAGCTCCACTTGCAGGTGAGGTGCCCGTGCCATCAAGGTCTCAAAATTTGAGTCTATTGCCGGCAAGATAACCCCCCCCTGATGAACTCCATTTTGGTCGACCCGATCAAGAGTGGTAGCCGTTCCACAATCAATCAAAATAAAGGGTTGCAGCCCCCGCAGATAGAGGGCCAGCAGACCCAGCCAACGATCCACGCCCAGCTGCTGTGGCTGGTCGTAGCCATTCACTAACCCCTGATACCGATCCATTGTAGAGACACAATGCGGCTTCTGCCCCCACAACAGCATCACCCACTGTTCAAGCTGTTGCTGGCGGGCGGTTCCGGCACTATTTGACAACCAGACTGCCATCGGAGGCTTTAGGCATCTCCACTGTTCAAGCAGCCGCGTCTCACCAGCATCCATGTCTGAACTTGTGACATCACCACAGTGAGCCACTTTACTTTTAACTTCCGCTTCGACCCATTTAATTCGGCTGTTTCCGGAATCGACCAGCAACAGTGATGGATTGGAAAGCATAAGAAATTGCTAGCGGAGACGTAACGAAACATCACCACTATAATAGGTGCACAAGCCTCCATTTAACTCCACTTGAAGCGCTCCTATTGCGGTAATTCCTCGTGCAACCCCCGACTCTCTAGCGCCCTCCTGATCAATCCAGACCGGGCAGTCACGGATACGGTCCAGTGCATCCCACTCTGACATCAGCCCCCCCAGCCCTTGCTGTTCAAAGTGATCCAGGCGTGGTATCAATTGACTGAGCAACAGAGCAGCCAGCTGATTGCGAGAAGGCATTACGGATTGATGCTCTGAAAGCGCTGTCCAGGGCTGATCAATCTCTGAACTACTGAGTGAGTTTGCTGCAACGTTAATTCCAACACCAATCACCACATCGGTCGGCCCTTCGCTCTCCCCCTCCAGCTCAATCAATATTCCACCCAGCTTCTTGTCATTCAGGTGCAGATCATTCGGCCATTTCAACATCACCCCTTCAATCCCCAACTGCTCTATCGCCTTAGCCATGGCAATTCCAACCACAATCCCCAACCCACTCAGTGCCATCATTCCAGATGAAAATCGCCACTGCAGGGAGAGATAGAGGCTCCCTCCAAAGGGTGAAACCCACTGCTTACCCCTCCTTCCACGACCACCCGATTGATGCTCGGCCAGCAGCACAGTACCGGAGGATGAATACTCTCCACGTAAGCGCCGCATCAGTTCACTATTGGTGGAGTCACAACTCCAGAGGGGTTCGATCACCGGTAACCGTTCAGCGATTGAAGTGGCTAGTGCTGAACGTATAGTAGAACCGTCCAGCAGTGATATCGGGTGGCTGATTTGGTAGCCCTGGCGAGGCAGGGATTGAATCTCAACCCCCATCGCCTGCAAGGCCTGGATCTGCTTCCAGACAGCAGCCCGGCCCACCCCTAACTGCTCCCCCAAAGCCGTTCCGCTATGGGTCTCACCATCCGTCAGCAGCTGGAGCAGCTGCTGCTGAATGGTTGTCGTCACTTCGCTGCTGCCATCTCCTTGGCAACCAGAAATTCAATCACCTTAAACATCTGTTCATAACTGCCTGCAGAGCCCGGATCTGTCAGATATTTTCCATTCACAACAACTGCAGGAACCCCCTGCAAATTGGCCTGACGCGTCATCCGGTAGGCTTGCTTCACTCTCGATTGAACACCGAATGAACCCCAAGTTTTACGAAACTGCTCCGGAGTCACTCCAGACTGTTCGAAAAGCAGCTCAATCGCCAACTCATTTTTGGCTAAATTACGGTTCCCCTTCACATGAATCTCATCGAAAAATGCCGGATGAACCTTATCCAACACACCAAGCAGCGCCGCTGTATAAAATGCCTGCGCTGCAGGAGCCCAACTCTCACCTAAAATGGCGGGTTGCATCTGAAAATTCACATTCTGCGGATTCCCATCCAGCCAACGCTGGACAAATGGCTCCAGTCGAAAACAGTGGGGGCAGCCATACCAAAAGTATTCACGTACCTCGATCTTGCCTGACTCACTGACTGTGCGTAGCGGCTTGCTAATGGTGGTGTATTCTACGCCATCCATAAACTCTTCAGCCACAGATACTGTACCAGTAATCAGTCCGGCTACCAGAGCCACTACCGCAATCCATCCTTTTTTCATCACACCACTCCTTAATTGTTATCGCTCAAGTCGCTTTGACAACGGCAATGTTAACTCGGTTCCTTCCTGCTGTACAAAAATGCAGGTACAAAAAAGGCCACATAAAGCGGCCTTTTTCATCGCACTCAACGCGCCTTAGTCATTAAAGGCCCGACTGTGACAACATATAACCAATCGCAGCCTTCATCTCTGCATCACTCAGAGAAGAACCTCCACGAGGTGCCATCGCGGTACCCGCAACACCTGCAATCGAACTGGCTACCAACCCATCAAGCCCCCCTGTCTTCTGCAGACGAGGTTCCCAGTTGGCCTTCATGCCAGACTGCGGGGCATTCAGTGCCGGGGCTGCAGGACCATGACAGGCAAAACAGCTTGCCTGAAATAGTGCTGCACCATCCGCTGCTCCACCACTCGCTGCAGGGGCTGTAGCTACAGCCGGAGCTGGAGCCGGTGCCGCAGCAACCGGGGCTGCCACTGCTACAGGTGCCGGGACGGCTTTAGCAGCAACACCTGAAACGGATTGCAGATAGACCGTAATCGCAGCAACATCATCATCCGTCAGGCGACTTGCGACCTCACGCATCATCTTGTTCGGGTCATTCTCACGCGCACCTGAACGGAAGGCGTTGAGCTGTGCAACCGTGTAATCATTCAGCTGACCACTCAGTGCCGGCCATTTCGCCAAATCATTACCCGCCGCATCGGGACCATGACAAGCCATACAGGCCGTTATGCCACGCGCCATATCACCACCCTGATAAAGGCTCTTGCCCTTGGCTGCAAGATCTGCATCAACACTGGTAGCTGCCTTGCCAGCAACGGTTGGATAATACGCGGCGAGGTTTGCTATATCTGCATCGCTCAACCCCAGCGCCTGACCTGTCATCAATACATCTTTACGAGCACCGGACTTGAAATCCTGCAACTGTTTGGCCATATAGCCGCTATTCTGGCCGGCCAGAGAAGGGACTGCTTTGGTTTTTCCTGGGTTCATCGGATCAGGAAATGCCGGATTTCCCTCACCATTCATGCCATGACAGGCACCGCAGACAGCGGCTCTTGCCTTACCCGCATTTACATCACCTGCAGCCAATACTGATCCGGATACGGTCAGTGCCAGTGCTGCAACCCAAGTTTGCGTCCAAACGACCTTCTTCATTGTCTGTTCCTTAATTTCTATAGTGGATCCAGTCCACATTGACGTACAGAGAGTATCCGCACAAGTAATAGAAGATTGGCAATTATATTCGCAATTGCTCGAACTGCAAGTTGTACCCATCTAAAGCTCCAGTACCCGCCAGTGAATGACTCTCGTTTTTACCCTGAAAGAGGCCGTATAATGGCAGAATGAATCTAAATCAGGCCACATTCACCACCAGTGCTCCCAACCTCTCACGCTGCCCGAAGGGGAGCCTTGCAGAGGTTGCCTTTGCAGGACGCTCCAATGCCGGAAAATCCAGCGCCCTCAACCGTTTAACAGGGATTAACGGGCTTGCCAGAACCAGCAAAACACCGGGACGCACACAGCTTATCAACTATTTTGAACTGGATGAACAGCACTTTTTGGTTGATCTGCCCGGCTATGGCTTTGCCAAGGTGCCGATCAAAGTGAGGCAACAGTGGGAACAGAGCCTTGGAGAGTATTTAAGAGGGCGGGAGGCACTACATGGGTTAATTATCTTGATGGATATCCGCCATCCCATGACCGATAACGACCGCCAAATGGTGGAGTGGAGCCACCATATCAATCTACCGATCCATATTTTATTGACCAAGGCCGATAAACTGAAGCGCGGGGCCGCCATGAACTCTCTGCACAAGGTGCGCGCTATTTTGAAACAGGAGTTCCCCTGCATTACCGCCCAGATCTTCTCTGCAACCAAGGGAACAGGGGTCGATGAGGCCCGTCAAACCATTCTTCAGTGGTTACAGAGAGAAGAAGAGCAGACAACAGCCCCCGACAGTATCTCCCCTTGAGTAGCTACAATAAAATTAGCCACAAAAAAAGCCCCGTTCAGGTAAGGGAGGAGACACCTGAGCGGGGCACTGTAATGATCACAACTATACAGTTACCGGGTATGACAGAGGTTGTGTGAGAAAGTTCCAAAATTTTCTTTTTAGAGAACTCTTTAGTGCGCATCATCCCAGTTAGTACCTGTACCCACGTCAACAATTAAGGGAACATCCAGCGTTGCGGCCCCCTCCATCTGCTCCTTCACCTGTGTAGTCAGTAGCTCCAGGTCACGCTCGGCCACCTCAAACACCAGTTCATCGTGTACCTGCATAATCATCATCGCATCTAACCCACCGGAGGTAAGCTCACCTTCAACGGTAATCATCGCCCGCTTGATAATATCAGCTGCAGTCCCCTGCATCGGTGCATTGATCGCGGTACGCTCAGCATACTGTCTACGCTGACCGTTGCGAGAGTTGATCTCGGGTAGGTAGAGTCTGCGCCCGAACAGGGTCTCAACATATCCCTGCTGCCGCGCCTGCTCCTGAGTCTCCTCCATATATTTTTTCACCCCCGGATAGCGCTCAAAGTAGAGATCCACATAAGTTTGCGCCACATTACGGGTGGTACTGAGCTGTTTGGCGAGACCAAATGCGGACATCCCGTAGATCAACCCAAAATTGATCGCCTTTGCACTGCGTCGCTGTTCAGTCGTAACCTCTCCCGGCTCTACCTCAAACACCTCTGCTGCAGTGGCACGATGAACATCCTCTCCACTGCGGAAAGCCTGCAACAGCCCCTCATCGCCCGAGAGGTGCGCCATGATACGCAACTCGATCTGTGAATAGTCCGCCGCCAACAGCACCTTGCCCTCCCCGGCAATAAAGGCCTGACGTATACGCCGCCCCTCTTCACTGCGAATGGGGATATTTTGCAAGTTGGGATCGGAGGAGGAGAGTCTTCCCGTTACCGCAACCGCCTGATGGTAGGAGGTGTGGATACGCCCTGTTGCGGGATTAATCTCTTTAGGCAGTTTGTCGGTATAGGTCGATTTAAGTTTGCTCATACTGCGATGTTGCAGAATCAACTGTGGCAGAGGATAGTCCTGTGCCAACTCTTGCAGCACCGCCTCTGCGGTTGAGGGCTGCCCCTTCGGGGTCTTTTTTAACACCGGCAACTCGAGTTTACCGTAAAGAATCTCCTGAATCTGTTTGGGGGATGAGAGGTTAAACGGGTCTCCCGCCTCGGCAAATGCCTTCTTCTCAATTTCCTCTATTTTGAGCGCCAACTCCTGGCTCTGCCGTTGCAGCATCGACACATCCACTTTAACTCCGTTGCGCTCGATCTTTCCCAACACCTCCAACAGTGGCATCTCTACCTGACGGAACAGCTGCTCCCGCTCTGACTCCTCCAGTAGTCGTGGCCACAGTGTCTGGTGCAACCGCAAGGTGACCTCTGCATCCTCTGCAGCATAGGGGGCCGCCTGCGCTATCGGTACCTCATCAAAGCGAAGCTGCTTCTTGCCCTTACCGGTCACCTCTTCAAAAGAGATATTTTTATGCCCCAAATATTTCAACGCCAGTGAATCCATATCGTGACGGGTTGCCGTACTGTCAATGACATAGGACTCCAGCATCGTGTCATAGTGAATACCACGCAGCCGGATACCGTGGTTGGCAAAAACAGCAGCATCGTATTTCAGATTCTGCCCCACCTTTTTCTGCTCCGGGTCCTCCAGAAGCGGACGTAGCTGCTCCAATGCCTGCTCACGATTGAGCTGTGGAGGTGCCTCCAGATCCTGATGTGCAAGCGGCAGATAAGCCGCTTTGCCAGGATGAATTGCAAACGAAATACCCACCAGATCCGCCTCCATCGCCCGCAGACTGGTGGTCTCGGTATCAATCGCAAATAGCTCAGCCTGCTGCAACTGTTCAAGCCACTGATCGAGCTGTTGCTGCGTAAAGATCGTATCAACCTCTAGCTCCTGCAGTTTGTCAGCAGCTTGCTCTTCAGCTTCAGACTCTTCACCCAGCAGCTCCGAGAGCCAGCGCTTGAACTCCATATCCCGGTAGAGCTGCTGCAACTTCTCCCAATCGGGTTCTGCCGGGAACAACTCTCCCACTTTCTGCTCTAGTGCCACATCGCAACGGATCGTTACCAGATCTTTTGAGAGCGGTAGCTGCTGCAGCGTATTACGCAGATTTTCTCCAACCTTACCGCCCACTTCATCGGCACGCGCCATGATCTCATCCAGCGACCCAAACTGATCAAGCCATTTAACTGCTGTTTTGGGCCCTACCTTGGGCACCCCCGGTACGTTATCCGAGGTATCCCCCATCAGGGCCAGATAATCGATTATCTGGTCTGGACGTACCCCAAACTTGGCTTCCACCCCTTGTGGACCCATAATTGACGCACTGTCCGACTTCGGGTCCCGGTTCATGGTGTTGATCAGCGTCACCAACGGCCCCACCAGTTGTGCCATATCTTTATCCCCGGTGGAGATCAATACCGACACCCCGGCTTCCGCCGCTTGTTGCGCCAATGTGCCGATCACATCATCCGCCTCAACCCCCTCATGAACAATCATCGGAATCCCCAACGCTACGATAATCTCATGCAACGGGGCGATCTGGCTGCGCAGATCTTCCGGCATTGGCGGACGATTCGCCTTATAGGCAGGATAGAGATCATTGCGAAAGGTCTTTCCTTTGGCATCAAACACCATCGCTACCTGCTCTGGACGATACTCATCCAGCAGGCTCTTCAACATATTAACCACTCCGTAGACCGCCCCTGTAGGTTGTCCCCTGGAGTTAGTGAGTGGTGGCATCGCGTGGAAGGCTCGAAACAGATAGGAAGAGCCGTCCACAAGAATCAATTGGGGTGTTTTTTTCATGATACTAAGGGGTCAAAAGAGGTCAAACAGACACATTATGCTGAATAATTGGTTGGGTCGTATTATCATAACAGCTCAGTAACTGCTCAACTAAACCAAACCATGAAGTCACTACAAACATATCTCTCTCTTTCTCTACTGGTAATCGCCTCTTCGCTACAGGCCGCTCCGGATGTTATGGTGCCGATATTGCCGCCAGAACTCCCGAAGGCTCAATCACTGCAGGAGTCACTCTCTAAGCCATCCCCCCTCTCTCAGCAGAGAAAGGCGAGCTTTTCCCTGGAAGGCCCAAACACACCTGCTTACAGCGATCTACGACAAGATGACCTACACCAGGACTATCTGACACCACAATGGGAGCTTTTCCGCTGGAAATCATCTGACGGCAACCCATAATGTCTGTCTATACCACCATTACTGAAGAGGAGCTGCATAACTTTCTGAGCCACTACCAAGCCGGTACGCTTATCAAGTTTGAAGGCATCCTTGCAGGTATTGAAAATACCAACTATTTTGTAACCACCGATCAGGGGGAGTATGTACTCACCCTGTTTGAGCAACTTGGCTGGGATGAGCTCCCCTACTTCCTCGATATCATGGCCTTTCTGGCAGAGCATCAGGTACCAAGCGCCCACCCCATCGCAGACCGCAACGGAGACTATCTGAGATGGCTCAACCAAAAACCGGCAGCACTGGTGGAGCGGCTCAACGGAAGCAGTGTAGATCAACCCACCACCACACAATGTGCAGCACTGGGGTCAGCGTTGGGTCGAATGCATGCGATGGCGCACCAGTTTTCCGGCCAACGACAAAATCCACGCAATATTCACTGGTGTCAGCAGTCGATTGATCAACTCAGTAGTCAACTGAGCAGCGAGCAGCAACAACTGCTCTCTGAAGAGCTGCACTTTCAGTCAAAAACAGACCGGGAAAATCTGCCTCAAGGGGTGATTCATGCTGACCTGTTTCGTGATAACGCCCTTTTTGTTGATGAGCAACTCACCGGCATTATCGACTTCTATTACGCCTGCAATGATGCATTACTCTACGATCTGGCCGTCACCCTCAATGACTGGTGTATCAGCCCGGACGGCTCTGTTGACCCTGTTCGCTACCAGTCACTGCTCGATCACTATCAACAGCAGCGCCCCATCAGCGGCCGTGAAAAAGAGTCCTGGTCGGCCATGTTAAGGGCGGCAGCACTGCGCTTCTGGCTCTCACGATTGCTGGACCTCCACTTCCCACGGGCCGGAGAGATGACACACACTAAAGATCCCGAAGTATTCCGCAAGATACTCATGTGGCACCGCGATCACCCACTCAGCGTGTAGATATTTTCAATGCGAATCTACATGCAAACTCCGCCCCTTGATGGCATCCCTCCCCGCTTTTATCAACTGCAGATCCAGGAAGACATGATCGATGGATGGACATTGATACGTGAATCAGGGATACAGGGCAACCGTAGCAACAGCTTTAAAAAGACACACTACGAGTGCCGTGAGGATGCAGAGCAGGCGCTGCTCACGCTACGAGACCAGCAACTGCGCAAGGGATTCCATACCACCTTCGCCACAGGGCTTTCCGCCGCTGATTCATAAACTGTTTATTCTGCTCAATTGACCTACACCAGTTGACAATCAAGTATTTGCAAGAATACAATAGAGGCATCTTTGATCGTACAGCGCAGGGACTCTGTAACATGAAAAAAACTTTTTTAAATCGAGTAATTGCACCTATTTTTATACTTTCGGCTTCTACTTTAGTCGTAGCCGAAGGCACATCAGGTGAACATTTTGTAGCCGCAAAAAGCAGTCGTGTCGGTGCGACTGTCTCTCTCGGCGGCACCATTATTCCTCACCGTGAAGTCAACCTGGTTGCAAAATTACCGGGTGACGTGCTCTTTATAGCCGGAGAAGAGGGAGACCGTTTCAGTAAGGGAGACAAGCTCGCCTCTCAGGACGTCGATTCGATGATGGCCAAGCGAGAACAAGCCGAAGCGCAACTCGCCAGTGCCGATGCCGGTATCCGCAACGCACAGATGCAACTGCGCAATGAGGTTGAAAACCCGAATTCTCAGCCCAATGCGATGATGGGAGGGCTACCCAGCATGATGACAATGTTCTCAAACCCAATGAGAAACATGAGTGGTCGCGGTGACTCAAGCACACAACGCCAGACCAACCTCTACGGAATGAATGTTCAGGTAGAGACGGCCACAAACTCTTACAATCAGGCGGCAGCAGCGATTCGTGAATTGGATGAGAACATCGATAACGCAACCATCCTCGCCCCTTTTGATGGTGTTATTTTGCGCAAAATGGTTGAAGTAGGGCAACCTGCTCAGCCTGGCGTTCCGCTCTTCCTCTTTGGGGACACCAGCAAACTACAGCTTCGCGCAGAGGTTCCTGCCCGACTTATTAATGGACTAAGCACCGGCATGCAGTTAAATGCACGTCTTGACCAGAGTGACGAAGTTCTGCCTATTACCGTTGCCAGAATTTTCCCGATGGCTGACATGATGGGACACACGGTTACCGTTAAATTTGATCTGCCATCACAGAGCAGTGCAGCCCCCGGCATGTATAGTGAGGTCATGATCCCTGACCCAAGCACAGCCGCTACTGAACTGGTTACCGTACCTCAATCTGCCATTGTATGGCGCGGCAGTCTGCCTGCACTGTTTGTGCGCAAAGGTGACAACAACGTCGAGATGCGCCTGGTTCGTGTTGGTGACGCTGCAGACAACGGCTGGACCAGCATTCTTTCCGGCATACAGCCCGGTGAAGATATACTGGTAAACCCCTCTTCCACGACCACATCCAGCCACTAAACACTCTCGAAAGCCACTGGTATCCATACCAGTGGCTTTTTGTCTTATGGTGAACCGTTTTTTACCCCGAGTAGATCATGACTGACGATAACAAGCCCTCCGATGAAAAGGAAAATTCTCAAGACCTCACAACTGTAGAACAGGCACCTAAGCCGGTAGAGTTACAGGATATTCCTGAACAGGTTCTGCAAAAAGCCACCCATAAAGAGGCTGAACTTGGATTTGCCGGCAGACTTGCCGACTCCTTCATCCACTCTCCACTCTCACCACTGCTCTTCATCGCAATGATGGCGGTTGGAGTCTGGGGGTTGATCGCAACCCCACGCCAAGAGGACCCACAGATTTCGGTACCAATGATCGATATCTTCTTCCCTGCACCCGGACTCTCGTCCAGTGAGGTTGCAAACCAGATTATTGACCCCTTTGAGCGGGTACTGAGTGAGATTCCCGGTCTGAAACATATCTACTCTGCCAGTGACCGAGAGCATGGAATCATCACCCTGCAGTTCAAGGTGGGAGAGCCCATGGGCCCCTCTATTCTTCAGGCCCACAGTAAAATTCAGTCCAATCTTGATCTGTTACCGAAAGGAATCAACCCCCCTGCGGTGAAACCAAAAGAGGTGGATGATGCCCCCTCTGTCACCCTGACTCTCTGGTCTGAAGAGGTTGATGACGAGCATCTGAGAACACTCGGCGTCAGCGTATTACAGCACCTGAAACAACTGCCCCATACCGGTGTTGGCTTTGTCACGGGCGGACGCTCCAGACAGGTCCGTATTGAAGTTCTACCAGAACGCCTGGCCGGCTTTGGCGTTAGCCCTGGGCAGATTGCCCACGCAATCCAGACCGCCAATACAGGCCATACTGTAGGCTCTATTGAGATGCAAGACCGCTTCTACTATGTTGAATCTGGTGGCTTCCTCTCAAAAACAGACGAGATTAAGCAACTGGTTGTCGGTCAACATCGTGGCACCCCAGTCTTCCTGCGCGACGTTGCACATGTTGTTGAAGGCCCGCAGGAGACCAAGCAAATTGTCACCTTCTCAACCGGCCCTGCAAGTCCTCATGAAAAACAGGTTAAAGACGCTGCTGCGGTCACAATTGCACTGGCAAAACAACGCGGCGCCAATGGCGTATCGGTTGTTAACAGCATTCTGGATGAGCTGGAAAACAACCTGAAAGGGTACCTGATCCCGGATAATGTCCACATTGAGGTGACCCGTAACTATGGCAAGAGCGCAAACGACAAGGTGAACGACCTGCTGTTTAAACTCTTTGTTGCAACCGGTGCAGTCACCTTCCTGGTCTGGCTCAGCCTCGGTATCAAACCCTCAATTGTTGTACTACTGACCATTCCAGTAGTTCTGGTCGGCACCGTATTTGTCGCCATGTTGATGGGTTACACCATCGACCGGGTCAGCCTCTTTGCACTGATCTTCTCCATCGGTTTCCTGGTCGATAACGCCATCGTGATTGTAGAGAATATCTACCGCCGCTGGCTGATGGCCGGCACCATGGATACCCGCACTGCAGTCGATGCGGTACGTGAAGTGGGCAACCCGACGGTCCTTGCCACCTACACGGTGGTCGCAGCACTCATCCCAATGGGCTTTGTCTCTGGAATGATGGGGCCCTACATGGAGCCAATCCCTGCATTAGGCTCTGTCGCCATGCTGCTCTCTCTGTTTGCCGCACTGATTTTTGCTCCCTGGCTTGCCATGCGCATTGTGCCCAGCATGGAGAAGCTGCGCGCGATGGAAGAGCGTGATGAAAAAATTGATGAGAAGCTCGACGTCTTCTTCCGCAAAACCATCCTCTCACTGGTCAACAATAAGTTATTGGGATGGGGCTTCCTATTAGGACTGATCGCCAGCTTCTTCGCTGCAATGTACCTCTTCTATAACACCGCAGTTCCGGTCAAGATGCTGCCTTTCGATAACAAGGCAAACTTCAGCATTGTCATTGATATGCCTGATGGTACCGCGCTCCCCACAACGGCCAACTTCACCCGTCGTGTAGCTGCAGAACTTACGGATATTGAGGAGATTGTCGCCAGCCAGAACTATATTGGTGCCGCTCAACCTTTCGACTTCAATGGCCTGGTTCGTCACTACTATCTACGTCAGTTCGCATGGCAGTCTGAGATTGCCATCCAGTTAATAGACAAAACTCTGCGTGAACGCACCAGCCACCAGATCGCCAGCATGGTGCGTGAACGTCTACAACCCATTGCACTCGAATCCGGTGCTGCCATTACCGTGGTAGAGATGCCACCCGGCCCTCCTGTACTGCAAACAGTTGTTGCAGAGGTCCATGGCCCGGATGCTGAAACACGCCGTAAAGTGGCTGATGACCTGACTGAAATGTTCCGGGAATCGGGCGTCATCTCCGATGTAGACAACCTGATGCGTAGTAATATGGAAACCTGGCGCTTTGAGATCAACCGTGAAAAGGCCTCTCGTCAGGGAATCTCGGTTCAAACCATCAACCAGCACCTGGCAATGGTTATGGGTGAGTTTGAGGCGGCAACAATCTTCCAGTCGCTGATTCTGGAGCCCACCTATATCGTGATGACCATTCCCATCGAGAAGCGCTCACACCTTCACCGTCTTGGCGATCTGCCTGTCATGACAATGGACCAGCGCACCATTCCACTCTCTGAGCTGGGCAAATTTGTCAAGGTACAGCGTGACCCCATCATCTTCCATAAAGACCTGCGTTCTGTTGAGTTTGTGGTCGGAGATGCGGTTGGCCGCTTGGGTGCACCTATCTATGCAATGCTGGATGTAGAGCGTATTCTCGAAGAGAAGGGCTACACCACTCCTGATGGTGTTGTATTGCGAAGTGGTGAATACACTGGCGCCCCAGCCAACGATAAGCAGACCGGCTTTGAGTGGGGCGGTGAGTGGACGGTAACCTATGAAACCTTCCGTGATATGGGTATCGCCTTTGCGGTCGCGCTGGTCGGGATCTATATGCTGGTGGTCTGGGCCTTTGGTAACTTTGTCATTCCTGCCATCATCATGTCACCGATCCCACTCACTCTGTTGGGTATTGTGCCCGGCCACTGGGTTCTCGGTGCCGAGTTCACTGCGACCTCAATGATTGGCTGGATTGCTCTGGCCGGTATTATTGTGCGTAACTCGATCCTGATGGTTGACTTTACCATGCACTCTTTCCGCACCGGTACCCCGCTGCAAGAGGCGGTTATCCTCTCTGCCAAGTCCAGAACACGGCCAATCCTGATCACTGCTTTGGCACTGGTGCTCGGCTCCTCAGTCATTCTTCTGGACCCAATCTTCCAGGGAATGGCGGTATCACTGCTGTTCGGTGTCTTTATCTCAACCCTGCTGACACTGATTGTAATTCCTCTGGGCTGTATCAGTGCAGGTGAGAAGGTCTTTATGGAAGCAAAAGATCTGGAAGAGAACGAAGCATAGTATAATGGGCTTCTGGGACTACTTTACCGTAACCATTGCGTTGAGCTACGCCGGCTGGTTTATCAGCCGGGCACTCTACCCGATCATTAAGCGGAATTTTTTTAATGGACGCTCCGAAGAGGAGCAGATGAAGCAGTGCCACTCTGTTGATATTGACATCAACGTGCGATAAAGCGAAAAAAAGGATTTTTTAAATGGTACAAATTCATGAAATCATGACTGCAAACCCGCTGGTCATTGATGAAGATGCCTCTCTGTATGATGCCCGCAACATGATGGGTAGCAACCACATTCGTCACCTCCCGGTCACCAATTCCGATGGTGCACTGGTCGGTATGTTTACCCAGAGTGACCTGCTGGCCTGTACCGTCTCTATTCTTGCTGATGTCGACCAAGAGACTCAGAATGAAATTGAGCAGGGTATCCCGGTGCGTGAAGTGATGACCACCAGTTTAGAGATGGTCTACGAAGACTCTGATGTTACCGAAGTGGCTGACCATTTCCTCAAACACAACTACAGCTGTCTGCCCGTACTGATAGACGGACGACTGGTGGGTATCGTGACCGAGGTAGACTTTATCAAACTCAGTAAAAAGCTGTTGCAAGGGTAGTCTTAAACCCAGAATCTGGAACCTCCATAACGGAGGGTTGAATAGGATCTGGCCTATGGGTCAGAACACTCACAGAGTAAACGGCTGTTCGACTTCCCCATTCTCCAAAAACTGCGCCACCTTCACACACTCCTCAACAACTGTTTCACTCAACCGCTGCCAGAATGGTTGTCCGGTGAGGTGAAGCATCTCACACAAACTGATTAATCGCAGTCTCTGTACGGTTTCTCTCCGCAGCCAAACCCTGACCATGCAGCGCGTACTCTGTCGCAAGCGCAGACTGCTGGCTCCGTAACCTACCCTCACCCACCTGCTCTGTAGTTGCAGACTGCTGTTGAGCCAGCTCCAAACGGGCTGTAGCAATAGTCTGAGCTGCTGAAGCAGCAACTGCCATATCCTGTGCTGAAGGGTTGGAGGGTGCCAACGCACTTCTCATCACAGTACTTGCCTTTTCAAGAGTTGCCGCAGGGTCCCCCGGAACAGCACCGGTTGAAATCTGCACCTCTCCACCTACCGCATACTGCTGCCCATCCGGCCCTTTTTGGTAGCTGAAGCTAGCCCCACCCACAACATGAGAGCCTCCAGCCGTAATATGGGCCTGCTCATGACTCTTAACCTCTTGATCTCGCTGCTGTAACTGTTGAAGTTGAGCACTACTCTCATCTGAAAGGGTGACACGATCTTGCTCCAGAAGACGTTTCCCAAAATCTGCCTGTACGTTAGTACTCTCTTTTTGCTGCTGTTCAACAGCCTGCTCACCCTGCCCCTGTTTGGGTGCCCCCAGAGAGGAGATATCTGCAGACTGTCGAATTTGCCCATGAGATGCCAACGCTACTTCAATCATCTTCCATTCTCCCCTGATTATTCATCATGCTCTATCCATTAATCGTAGCACAACATCGTAAATGACCCAAAAAATAAGGAAAGCCTTAGAGGTGGCGGCAAAGGGGTGGGGTTAAGGGTATGATGTTACTTAGAATCGTTCTTCTGGCGGCCAGTAATGAATACTGCTGCCAAGCTGACTACTGTGGTACCGCCAATCACCGATGCTGCGGTCTCCATACCATTCAGAATAGCCAGTATAGCTGCTCCAATGGTGATTGCAGCTACAATCACAAGCCAAAAACCTCCACGTTTGACCTCAGCAGCATATGCAGTCAGACCATTTCAGGAATGACTTCAGGCGTGTTCTCTTTGCTCATCATCTACTTCATGCATGGCGCCATAGAGATCAGAACCGATTTTCTCAAAGTCGGATTGCATGGCTTCTCTATCACTTTGATAGGGATGAATCTGTTGCAGACGCTGATTAAAATCCCCCTCAGATGGAGTGAGATTCAAAACACTTCCTATCCCTCCAAAGAAATTTTTAAGCTGCTCAGTCATGTCCCAAATGTTTACTCATATGTTTGGTCATACATGGTGCTCTTGAGAGCAGAATACAACGTGAGTCGTGTATGCCACGTACAATAGGATTATATAATAACTAACACATTGGGTAACCAAGTGTTCGCATGCAGATACGAACCTCCAACAATCATCCAAATTCTATGCCAACGTATACTGGCTTGAGGTGTCCATCATGGGGGATTACAGTATTCCTGTCGCTGCAAAATCAGCGGCCGAGATTAGCCCCCCCCGAATCACTCAAGACGCAAAGAGCGCCGTCGCCCCGATGGGCGCTTTTTTTATGTCTCCAGTTTATGGCAGGCTAGATGGAGCGAGACAAGGGGCTAATGAGTGGTCCCTTTTTTCCTTTTTCATACGAGGACCCCATTTTTTTCTTACACTGTTACCGAATCACAGGGCCCACCATCCGGTTCACCTCTCCCTTCACGCTCACATTTACTGTATAATTACGCTCAAATAAAAACAGTTCTCCTGCACCTTCATGAGTACCTTCAACTTTCTGTTGCGGGTTAATCAAACTGTCTCCATTACCCGATTGAGTGACAACAACATAGTTAGCAAGCAGCCTTGAGGCATCCAAACTCCCAGCTCCACGCTTCACTAACTTCAACTGGTGAACCTCTCCTGTAACCACCACATCTCCATTTCCCTCCAGCTCAAGATCAAATCGACGACCAGTTACACCCTCTACCGATACATCGGAGGCCCCACTCACATGAAGCTTCTCTAGCTTCGGCAAATACATCCGAATCTCCGATACTAAACGTGACAGGGCGCTGTTCCTGCTTTTAATCATTACCGTGTGATTCGGCTGTTGCCGTACTGAAAGCCGACTCAATGAGTTGCGACTTTCCGATTTCATAACAGTATATCCTCGACCAATTCCTGGACTGATGATAACTTTCAGATGGAGCTCATCGCCCTCTACCATTACGCTACGAACTTTTCCAGAAAACTCCTTTCGATTGGTGTGAATAGCAGACCCCTGATCCATTGTCCGTAGTGAACCGGGACGATGACGAGTAACCTGTTCCCCATGCTGGCGTTTCAGGTTAACCTTGGCCTCTTGTTTATTTGTGACCGTATACTCCTGACCACCAACCGAGATATTAATCTGCCCAGCCGCACTCGCTAATCCCCATGAAAAAAAGATCCCACAGAACAACAGTCTCTGGAAACACTCTCTCATGGTTGCAACCGATCACTCACCGGCTGCCACAACCCTAGCACTCACCTCCACCCGGCGATTTCTCGAATTGGAACGACTGGCTACCAACAGCCGCTCTTCCCCATATCCCTGAACCTCAACCTCACTCGACTCAATACCCAGATTCACCAGAACATCACGCACCGTCTCTGCCCGAATTTCAGAAAGAATCCGATTGTATTCATCCGGCCCTACTGCATCGGTATGGCTGTCGATAGACAAGATAACCCGCTCCTTGCTTCCTGCACGCAATAGCTTCTTCCGCTTCTCCTGAACCGCATTTGCCAACTGTTCAAGAAACTGTTCACTCTCTGTAGTCACTTTTCTGGAGTCAAAGGTAAATTCAACCGGCAAGATAACGGTATGACGGTCTCCAGCACTCTGCACCTTATTCGTGCCATTCTGGCCACCTCCCATCATGACTTTGATACTACGTGTCTTATAGTTCAGTTCACCAAATAGCGCGAAGTAGATATCCCGACTATCAGCTGAGGGATCCATCCAGACTCTCTGGTTTTCTGCTACGCTACAGAATGACATCAACACCAATAATACGTAAAACACGGTCTGTTGAAAACGCATTTTATTAACTCAAGTTTCGGAGTTCAAAATCATGCATTCAGCCCCCTCAAGCCGCATCAGGCAAGGCTTCAAGCTCCATTGTAAATGCATCAAGTTGTAG
>DUYW01000038.1 GCA_013349825.1 Gammaproteobacteria bacterium
GGGAGCACTATACCCATAGAATTTCCGATTTGGGTAACTTTAACTTTGAGCATGAGAGCCAACTCCTATTGTGTTATTACAAATGTAATTACAAGTGTAGCTATGCCTAACAGAGCCGTCAACTCGGACCCTGCAAGACAGTGCGGTTTGTGGCATTCGCTACGCTCAATTTCGCCACAATCTGAGCCGTTTGTTGTACAGGCCCAGCCCTGTATGTATGTAGATAGCTTTTGAATAGTCTCTCCGTATTGAGAGACCAATTAAGATTGCAGCATAAGGGGCTAATGAGCGACCCCCGTTTTGGAATTGAATTGAATTAATTCCTGAAAATGATATAACTGAACTTGAAGGCCGTGGCTAATCGCTTATTTAAGAGAGCACTTTCTCTAACTCTTCCAGGAAGATTTTTGTCAGTCCTTCGATCTTCTCTAAGCTCTCTTCACGGTAGGAATCACAGACATCTTTTGCCTTTTCCGTCAGCACTGGATAACCAAATGAGCTACCACTTCCTTTGATCGAATGCGCAATATTATCTACCTCCAACCAGTCTCTCTTTGTCATCGCCTCAATTAACTCCAGCCTAAACCGCCCTAACTCCCTCATGAACATTGTCATCAACCCTTCGTTATCCTGAAGCACCTCAAGCATTCCCGTATTTACAACCTTCTCAGCCGCCAAATACTGTTGCAACGTCTTAACCAGTTCTCCTTTATTAAATGGTTTTGCTACATACCCATCACATCCCGCATCATAGAAGGCCTTCTTGTGCATCTCCATTACATTTGCTGTCAGGGCAATAATCGGTGTCAAGCAACCTAATGAACGAAGGGTAGTTGTCGCTTCAATACCTCCCATAACAGGCATCTGCATATCCATAAAAATCAGGTCAAAATGGAAACGATCGTTTAATGCAGCTTCTATCGCCTTCTGACCATTTACGACCACAGTTACTGTGACTCCCAACTTTTCTAACAAACGTCGTATTAACATTTGAAGCGAGGGGGTATCTTCCGCAACCAATACAGTACCTTCAAAATGTATAATCTCTTTCACCCTGGCTTTGGATTGGTTGTGGTGACTCACAGGAATATCTGTGACCTTATAGGGAAGAGCCAGCTCAAAGGTCGACCCCTTTCCCTTCTGACTAGAGGCGATAATGGTCCCCCCCATCAGTTCTGCCAGGTTGAGTGAGATAAATAACCCCAGACCACTCCCCCCAAAACGGCGTGTGATCGTACCATCGGCCTGTTCAAAGCGATGGAACAGCCTCTCCATAAATTTGGAAGACATGCCAATTCCAGTATCCTCTATCTGGAACTTCAAATATTTCCCCTCAACCGAGCTGGTGAGTGTGATGCCTCCTTGATCGGTAAATTTGATCGCATTGCCAACCAGATTGATCAGTATTTGGGTGATACGTTGCCCACTTCCTAACAGCAGGTACTCTTCATGATTTTCCTGATGGATAACAAAACTGAGACCCATATCTGTTGTCTGGAATGAGAACATATGTTCAATATCATGTAACAGTACAGAGAGGTCATAGGGACATTCATCAATCGTAAATTTTCCTGACTCGATCTTCGACATATCAAGTATGTCATTCACTAATTCAAGCTGCTCCTTGCCAGCAGCCTCGACCGAATAGATCAGTTCCAATTTTTGATAATCATCCTCTTGCTCGGCAAGTAGCCCGCTATTCCCAATAATAGAGGTTAAGGGGGTACGCAGTTCATGACTCATATTGGAGAGGAATTCACTTTTTGAGCGGTCTGCTGCCTCAGCACTCTTCTTTGCCTCTAGCGTTGTTTTCAGCATCTCCTCCATGGTTTTATTCACCTCCAGCAACTCCTCCCTGCCCGCTGATATCTGTGTAACCATCAGTTGAAGTGTCTCACCCAGCTGGTTGTATTCAAAAATCGCGCCTTTATGGTAGAGGCTCTGAAGATCTCCTGCCTTAACGGACTGGGCAAAGTGCATCAGGTTATTGAACGCCTTAACAATAATCTGGCGAAACAGCAGTACGGTAACGGTGACCAGAATCAGGGTAATAAGCAGGATAGCAAGGGCGCTGCGGCTGACGTTGTCACGTAAATGGCTAAATGAGGAGTCAGGCATTACCACAGCCATGGTCAAGGTGGAGATTTTATCCGTTAACTTGACCGGAATCAGTGAGACTAGCATCCCATCCTGTTGCTGCACCTGATAGGGGGCCATCTGCTGAAAAAACGGTTCATTAAATCTATCGTCAAGATATTGGTTACCCCAATTGTAGGAGAGGATTGAACCCTTGTGGATCAGTGCGCCACCAGTGATACCACTCACCGCCATCAGGCTACGCAGAATCGAGAGGTTGTTATTGAGCACAACCCCGGCACAAATTCTTCCAATAATACGCCCTACACCGACACCTGCCACATTGGCCCGATAGATCAGTGTGGTGGTTGCTGGTGAGGTTGTTGATACCAGTTCCCACCCTTCATCTAGTAGCATATCTGCATTACAATGGGATGCCTGAAGAATAGCCTCACTGCTCACCAGTGGAGTACTGACATTTACCATCTCTCCACTAAGGTGGTTGTAAAACGCAATCACCTCCATCCGCTCTCCTACACCGCCCTCCCCCCATTGCTGAAGTTGAGCAATAACCTCATCTCCACTACTCTGTGAAACTGCCTGACGAAGCTCTGACTGGTTTGCCTGCCCCTGAATTGCCCGTGCTGCAACACGCAAACGGTTTTGGGCCATATACTCAATCGCCTCTTTTTTTGCGATCAGTGATTGTCTGACTTCGACTCCAATGGACTCAATAGCACCACTCCAAATAACAATTACATGGGTGACAAAGATGAGCAGGAATGGAATAAGTATCAGTGCCAGCACAAGAACCGGCAGTTTTACCCTTTTCAGTGGTGAGATCATCAATATCCTACCTACTGTCCAGAGTAACGGAATGCACGCTGTTTCAGTTGTTCGACCCGCTCCTTTTCCATCGCAGCAGTAACCATCTCGAAATCACCCGAATAGATAGTAGGCACCCCCTCCCCCTTACCGGATAGATCCATCAGGATCGCATCAGCCATTGCCACCCCGTTATCATCATTCATCCGCATTACAGTCACATCCAGCTCTCCATCTGCAATCGCATCCAACTCAGCGCTACCTCCCCCCCAACCGTTGACCATTACCTCTGTCCGCCCACTCTGTTTGATCGCATCAGCAACACCGAGCGCCAGATCTGTTGAACAGGTATAGATAAACTTCAGCGTTGGAAACTCTTGTAGCGCCTGTTGTGCAGCCTTCTGCCCCATTTCACGAGTTGAACCGGCATAATAAAAGACCTTTAGTGAGAGATCCGGATGCTGGTTGATCGCCGAAACAAACGGTTCACCACGCATTTTAGAGATGTAGCTGCGGTTCCAACAGACAACCGCATAATCCCCCGCCCCCCCTGTCTGCTCACGATACCAGGATGCCAGTTTACGAGAGCCAATCACATGGTCAAACCCCACATAAAGAAAGGGTTGGTCTGCCCCCCATTCCGCAAGTGGTGTTGTGATATTTTGAAGAATCAACTTTGGTTTTTTCTGAGCCAGTATCCGCTCAATCATCATTTTGTGGCGGCGCGCATCAAGGGTGAAGATGAGGTAATCCGGATTTTTTTTCAGTGCATTGGCCAGATGTTCAGCCTGTTTACGAATCTCAATGGTCGGTTTGGTTAGGTAGGTATCCAGCACATAGTCAAGACCGGACTGATCAAGCCGTGCCTTAAACGATGCAACCGATCGCCGCCAGTAGTCTGAAGCTTGAATACCTGGGTAGATAATGGCTATTTTTACCTGCTTATCACCCATAACCGCAACAGCCGGAACTAAACCACGAACCATCTCAGATAGCTGCTTCATCTTTTGATGTTGTTGAGGGTACTTTTCCAGATACTCGCCAATAAGAATATAGTCCTGTTCACCGTTCGCCAAACTACTGTAGGCGAGCAACAGCGCCAGAGACAGTGTTACTGCTCTTGTTATTAATCGCTTCGTAACCATTTTCAGGCTCAACCCTCCTCTTTCCCTCTAATATTAGTCTATAAGGGTTATTTAACAAGGAGATCACTGAGAGTTTCACTACCACCAATTCCAGCCCAAACCAGCAGCGAGACTGGTGCGTTGTTGTGTGTCATGCCCCAGGCTGATAGAAAGATTCGTTGAACGATCTATGGTCGATTTGATACCCATAGCCAGTGCCCCCTCATTTTCAAAGTAGCCAATACCCACACCAAATGAGAACCGGTTGCCACTATTGAGAGGAGGAATTTGTGACATTGCTGCAATACTTGCGATACCGGAGTAGGCACGATTGAGTTGTCCTCGGTTAACCGCATCATATTGGCTGTGACCATCTGCAACTCCGGTGACTGTAATGGGGCCGCGATTGACTGAATTACTGAAGCGTGCCCCTGCATCATCCAAGGTCATACTGGATGAGTGGGTGCCACCAGACAAAACCACGGCCTGCTCATTCACCACTAAGCCGTGCGTATTACCCAGGCCATTGGTCACTACCACTGCTGCGGTGGTCTGCTGAGCCGTACCAATAGTGAGCGCCCCGCTGTCGTCCGCAATCACTGAGGTTTGGCCTTGATGGGTGACACCAAACAGGCCAGAGGTGCTCTGTGTGGCCCCGTTTATCATAGAGAAACCACCGGTTAACTCACTTTTTACGGTGTTGTTGTTGGCTGTTGTTGTAGCAGCCCCTGCCACCATCTGGATTAGCGTGTTATTGACACTATTACCAATGTACGTTTTTGTAGATCCACCGCCGCCCTGGGTACCTATATTATTGATTACCGTGCTGCTCGCATCGCTCCCCCCCAGACCGATATTATTAACGACCCGACTGTCTGCGGTGCTACCCCCTGAACCAATCGTGTTATTGACCGTGCCACTACTTCCTATACCAATATTGTTGTCTACAGTACCCAGCCCCCCTGCGCCAATGGAGTTACTGAGTGTGGTATTGGCAGCATTGGTACTACCGGAGCCAAAGGTGTTGTTGTAATCCTGCCCTCCATTCACAAGTTGTGGTGTAAAAATTTCCACACCATCGTTGTTAATTCGAATACCNGCCGATTGATCATGCGAGAGCAGCTCTACATCNTAGTTACCATTGCCATTACCGGTAATGGTAACGGCGCTGTTGCCTGTTGAGGTAGTACCATCGATCACAATCCCTGAGTTTGAGCTGGTTGAAATAAAGCTGGTGCCCGCTTGCTGTTTTGTGGTGCTTGTTTTTGAGGTATCACTGGTGCCCATCGTGGTGCTAACCGTGCTGGTTGTGGCATCACTGGTTGTTTGAAATACCGTTGCGGCTGTTCCTCCGCCACTACCCGCAATGGTGATGCTGGAGCCATCTGCAAAACCACCCCCGGTTGTGTCACCATCGCGTAGTGTAATGACACCACTCTGGGTGCCACCTTTAATTTGGGTGTAACTGTTGCTGTCAATCACAATGCCGGTTGAGGTATTTGAGATTGTGCCCCCGCTTGAGGTGATGGTGGTGTTGTCTGCGCTGCTGGATATGGTCTGTACTGTGGCACTTGCACCATTAAGATCAGAGACCGTAAAGGCACCACCGCCTGTTTCATTGGTATCCAGCTGAATGGTGACATCATCATTTGAGAGGGTACCCACTGAATTACCGGTGGTGGTGATTGAGCCACTACCTGAGGTGATCGCTACCCCGGTGGCCGTTGTGGTGAGAGAGCCTCCGCTTGAGGTGATCGTTGCCCCGCTGGAGGTTGCCGAGAGTGTACCTCCGGTGGATGTAATCGTTGTGTTGTCTGCACTGCTGGATATGGTCTGTACCGTGGCACTGACTCCATTGAGATCCGAGACGGTAAAGGCACCACCACCTGTTTCATTGCTATCCAGTTGAATGGTGACATCATCATTTGAGAGGGTGCCCACGGAGTTACCGGTGGTGGTGATTGAGCCACTGCTCGAGGTAATAGCCACCCCACTGCTCGATGTCGTCAGTGAACCACCCGTTGAGGTGATGTTGGCTCCTGTGGTGGTTGCCGAGAGTGAACCTCCGGTTGAGGTGATCGTTGTATTATCTGCGCTGCTGGTGAGGGTTTGTACCGTGTCACTTGCACCATTGAGATCCGATATGGTGAAGGTTCCACCCCCGGTTTCGTTGCTATCCAGCTGAAACGTGACATCATCATTTGAAAGGGTGCTGACTGAATTACCGTTGGTGGTGATTGAGCCACTACTGGAGGTAATTGCCACCCCGGTTGAGGTGGTTGAGAGTACGCCTCCGGTGGATGAGATGGTGGTATTGTCTGCACTACTCGATATAGTCTCCACAGTGCTGCTTGCACCATTGAGATCCGAGACGGTGAAGGTACCACTGCCTGTTTCGTTGGTATCGACCTGAATAGTGACATCTCCATTGGATTGGGTCGCCACTGAATTAGCGCTGGTGGTGACAGAACCCGCGCCGGAGGTGAGCGTCAGCCCACTGGCTGTTGCGGCGAGTGAACCACCCGATGAGGTGATGGTTGCGCCGCTGGAGTTTGTAGTGAGCGAACCTCCGGTGGAGGTCATGGTGACAGTACCCGCATTACTGGTTACAGTACTATTTCCATCACTATCACTGGTGATTTTGACCGATGCGTAGGCCTCACTATTATCATTCACATCCGCTGGGTCTGCGATTAAAGGATTTTGGTTTGAGAAAAGGAAAAGACCCTCGGTTACAGGAGAGCCTCCCGGAACAATGATCGTGTTGTCACTATTTCCGCTAATGATGTAATTTTCAGTGGCTGAGAGGGTTGTATCTCCCAGCAGTTCACCGCTTTGGATGAGTAGCATCAGACCCAATAGAATCGGTGACAATGTGGACTTTTGAACCATAGTCATATGCTTCATGTTGCCAGCACCTGCTGATATGCGTTCGTACACATCACATCACTATCTCTTTTTTAATCGAAAGACAGCCACTGCCCGCAGGCATCAGGAAAATTTTTGTGGTTGCTCCCCCGTCCAGAATAGTGATCTCACTCTTTAGTGACCCAAGACTTTTGAGGTGACTGAATTTTTGACTCTTTAGCTGAGGGCACGCTTGAGGCCAAAACGCGATGGCTTCGTAGACTGCGCCACAGCCATCGGACTGGTTAGGTGCAAAGTTAATCGATATGTAACCTGCTGCTTGGTTGGCAGGGACCTCCATAGACAGTGGAATGATCCGTCTATTAGGAAAATCTACCGGAGGCATCAACAGTGCTCCTGTCTGTTCACCAAACCCCAGTGCATTGGTAACCTGATTAATTTTAGAAGAGCAGTTTCTCACCCCTCTTTTCATGGCGGACCGGGTGATGTGGTTCGGGTTACTCACCGAAGGTGGTGGTCTCTGGATACGGGACTGCGTTTCAACAGTGGTTGGGCCTTTTAGAAAAACCTCGTGCTGCTTGACCCCTTCAGAATAAGCGGGCAGTGAGAACAGAGACAAAAAAATGAGTACGACAAAGCCCCTACCCCTGTTGAATAACAGAGGCAGGAGTAGAAAATGAGGGGCTTTTAAAAGTCCGGTTTTCCTGGATACTCTTTTCTGATTTTCTGGCACAACAGCCATTACGGTAGACACCTTGTTTCCTTGTCATGGACACACTCTGCTTTGAACTATCGGTGAATATTTGAAGATATTGAGAGAAATAAGGAATTCTGTAAATTTGTCTCTTTGTATAGGTTTCATTCAAGAGTTCAGTCTTGCTAAGATGGTCAAGTCTATGATATTAAAATGCTGTTCTCGCCTACACCATCCGAATTGCCAACAGCAGTAGAAACAGTGCAAATACCCGCTTCAATTGTTTAGCGGGGAGTTTATGCGCCAGATGTGCCCCCAGCGGAGCGGTCAGTACACTCATCCCGACAATGCCGAAAAAGGCTGGCCAGTAGACAAAACCACTGCTCCACGATGGTAGTGACTCAATGCCCCATCCTGAACTCACAAAACCGGATGCCCCTGCAACTGCAATCGGCAACCCTACCGCTGCAGAGGTACCAATGGCCTGATGAACCTGGATACGGTTCCAGACCAACCAGGGCACGGTCATGGTTCCTCCACCAATCCCCACCATCACGGAGACCGCACCGATCACCCCCCCTGCCATGCGGTTTCCGCTCTTGCCTGGCATCTGGTGCCCCCCTTTGGGCCGCAGTTCCAGCCCCATCTGTAGCGCAACGATCAATTCAAATATCGCAAAGAAGTGCTGTAGCGATTCGCTCGCTATAAACCTCGCCAACGTTGAGCCAATCCAGCCACCGATCAGAATGCCCGGCACCAACATCCAGAACAGATCCCAGCGCACTGCGTCACGCTTGTGGTGTGAGAGTACGGAAGAGATTGAGGTAAAGATGATGGTTGCGAGTGATGTACCAATTGCCAGATGCATCACCCAAGCCCCATCAAACCCCTGATGAATAAAGGCCCAGAAGAGAAACGGGACAATCACCAGACCGCCTCCCACACCCAACATTCCGGCCAGCACACCGGCAAGACAGCCGATCAACAGATAGAGTAGAATCATCTCCATTGATTGATTATCGGGCAAGCAATGCAGAAATGAAACAGACAATCGAGGTTGAAAACATTAAGTGTGGCGGCTGTGCCCACACTATTGAGAAAAAGCTGAACGAGCTCTTTTCACTACGGCAGATCGAGATTGATATTGAACAGGGCACTGTTCGGTATGAACATGAAAGTGAGGCGGCACTCTCCACTGAGGTTGAAGAGGCTCTGCTTGCACTGGGTTATCCCAAACGCGGAAGCGTTGAAGGACTCGGCAATGTGAAGGCTAAAGCGGTCTCTTTTGTCAGTTGTGCGATTGGCCGAATCGATAAATAGTACGGTTAAGAAACCCCCTGAGCTTTATCGTAATTCATCCCTGAACTGCTGCAACTGCTCTCTGTAGGCAGCGGCATCCCCATAATCACTGAAGTGCCAGTAACGTGCGTGAGGCTGTTGCACTTTTCGTGCATGTTTGATCGGGCACCAGTACTGCTCTGTGCGGGCCGCCACCTCTCGAAAATAGGCTGCCAGCCCGTTGGCATAACTGCAGTAGAAGCAGTTGATGCGCTCAAGCCAATTGAGATAGGCGAGCTGCTGTCGATCCATCACCCAGTAGTCTCTCCTGCGCACCCGCGCGACCCCCCAGAGCGTAAAACAGCTCCACTGGTATATAAACACTGATAGATCTGCCAACAACAGGGGTATAGCCAGCCCATAGATGATCGGTACCGACAACAAGGTGCCTATTTTTGCCTTTTTAAGCCGTTGCAATACGCTCACTTTGAGCTGGCGTTGTGACTCGACCACCTCTTGCTCAAACTGAACCCTGCTCTTGTTAAAGCGATATCGAAATGCCTGTTGCCCCTGCTCCAGCTCTTGCTCGATACGCTGTTCCAGATCGACAATCTCTTTTACCCATTGAACAATCTGATCATGCATGTTCGCTCTCCTTACGGTTCAAATTGTGACAATTTGATTGGAAGACGTTTGGCTCCCCAGCTTCCTGCGGGTCCATCGAATCGCCCCGCACAACGGGTACCACACTGTTTGCAATCACCTTCGTCGGTTATATTCCACTCCGACAGGGTGTACCAGTCACGTCCTACCAGAAGTGATCCACAGTGGTGGCAGTAGCTACTCCCTCCAGCTGAATCATGGACGTTTCCGGTATAGACATAGTGCAGCCCATTGCGTAGCGCAATCTCCCGTGCCCGACTCAGGCTCTGCTGCGTTGTTGCCGGAACATTCATCATCTTATAGTCCGGGTGAAACGCGGTGAAGTGGAGTGGAACCTCTGGCCCCAGCTGATCCACAATCCAGCGACTCATCTCATCCAGCTCATGCTCTGAGTCATTCTGTCCAGGAATCAACAGGGTCGTCAGTTCAAACCAGACTGAGGTTTGGTGCTTCAGATAGCGTAGTGTTTCAAGTACAGGCTGTAGGTGCCCTCCACACAATTTACGGTAGAAATCTTCTGAAAACCCTTTCAGATCCACATTGGCTGCATCCATCGAACGGAAGAATACCTCTCTCGCCTCTCCCTGGATATATCCTGCCGTCACCGCAACAGAGTGAATACCCTGATCACGACAGGCTTGTGCTACATCGACTGCGTACTCCATAAAGATCACCGGATCATTATAGGTATAAGCAACGCTACGACAGCCATACACCTTGGCAGCCTGCGCCACCATGTCTGGACTTGCCTGATCTTGCAAACGGTCCATTTGACTCGCTTTGCTCATATCCCAGTTCTGACAGAATTTACAGGTGAGGTTGCAGCCTGCGGTTCCGAAAGAGAGGATACTGCTCCCCGGATAGAAGTGGTTGAGTGGTTTCTTCTCAACGGGGTCAATCACAAAGCCACTGGAGCGCCCATAAGAGGTGAGTACCACCCCCTGCTCTGTGGCCATACGGATAAAGCATAGCCCCCGCTGCCCCGCCTGTAATTTGCATTCACGCGGACAGAGATCACACTGTACCCGACCATCTTGCAGTGTGTGCCAGTATTGGGTTGAATGGTGGTGATGCTGCTGCAAAAAATGTTCTCTCTTAGTGCTATACTCAAATGACTATAGACCACTCTAGGAGCAACGACCAGTGATTCGCAAACCTGCCGTTGCCGGTAGCTTCTATCCGGCCAATGCCTCACAACTAAAAACCCTGGTGCAGCAGTGCCTGGAGCAGGGTAAATCCTCTTCAGCTACACCAAAAGCGATGATTGTCCCTCATGCCGGCTTCATCTACTCCGGTCCGATTGCCGGCTCCGCCTACCGTACTCTGCGCCCTCTGCAGTCGATCATCCATCGTGTCATTCTGCTCGGCCCTTCCCATCGGGTCGATTTTCAGGGTATTGCCACCACCTCCGCATCGGCCTTTAAAACCCCGTTAGGTGAGGTCACCATCGATCAACAGGCGCTACAACAGGTTATGTCGTTGTCTCAACTCTCTACCATTGACGAGGCCCATTTAAACGAACATAGCCTGGAGGTGCAGCTCCCTTTCCTGCAGCAGATTTTACCCGACTTCTCTCTACTGCCGCTGGTTGTGGGGCGCTCGGATGCCCACTCTATTGCCGAAGTGCTGGAGCAGCTCTGGGGCGGCCCGGAGACATTGGTTCTGATCAGCTCAGATTTAAGCCACTATCTCCCTTACTCTGAGGCTCAAAAGATTGATCAGCACACCTCTGAGGCTATTCTCCAGCTAAATGGTGAAACCATTCAACATAAAGATGCCTGTGGACGGTTACCGATTCAGGGGTTGTTGAAAATCGCCGCTGAAAAGGGGATGCAGGTTGAGAATATTGACCTGCGGAATTCAGGGGACACTGCAGGAGATAAGGGGCGCGTCGTAGGATATGGTGCCTACCTGTTTATGGAGCAGGCAGCATGACCTCTACCACTCCCATCGAATTACGACAGCAGATGGTTAAACTGGTCAGACAGTCTATTGAACAGGGGCTAAAGATGAGAAGTAACCATCTGCCTGCTCTCAATACACTACCGAAAGCGCTTCGACGGCCTGGGGCCAGTTTTGTCACACTTGAGATGAGCCACCAGCTACGCGGCTGTATTGGCTCATTGGAAGCGCACCGCCCACTGGCAGAAGATCTGATCGCCAACGGGTATTCTGCCGCCTTTCGTGATCCACGTTTTCCACCGCTCTCTCAAGAGGAGTATGCGATATTGGAGATCAAGATCTCTCTGCTCTCCGCACCTGAACCCATGCAGTTCAACTCGGAAAGTGACTTGGTGGGGCAGTTGCAACCTGGGGTTGATGGACTGATTCTACAGCAGGGGACGCACAGAGGAACCTTTCTCCCTTCGGTATGGGAACAGCTACCTGACCCGCAAAACTTCCTGGATCGATTGAAACAGAAGGCTGGGCTGCCAGGCAACCACTGGTCTGAAAAAATCACCATGCAGCGTTATCGGACTGAACAGTTCTCAGAGTGAACTACTACCGCCCCCTCTTCCTGCGAGGGTGGATTACACACTAATCAACTTGAGTTAACGGCGACAAATTGCCGCAGCCACAAACATCGGATCCGGTTTGCTATAAGGGTCCATCCAGCCATACGCCTTACTGTGGGTTGCATAACCGGTCTGCACATTGAGGTTAAAGGTGCGTATTCCATCATCACAGCTCAGTACGGGAATTTTGGGGCGAAAAGCACACTGCACCCCCTCTGCAAAATTGAGGGTTGCCGGAAACAGTAGCTGATCACCATTCTGTTGAATGGTATGTTGCTGCATAAAGAAGTTGGCATCCCGGTATGTGTCGGTATCACTGTTCCAGCGCAATCCGGTAACGGCTACATCCATGCAGTTCCAGCGCACGCTCTTGGGGCCATCCCCATCTGCCTGTGCACTGGACCCGATAGGCAGCATCATCAATACCCAGACCCATCTACGCCATTGAGGCCGCTCTCTCATGATCATTTCTCCATTGCTGTTGCTGCTGCAGGAGCTGCCTTAGAAGACAGTTCAGCAGGTTGTGGCGGTGCCGGTGGGCGCTTATAGACTGTTTGCTGCTGTACAGGCTGCGCAGGTACTACACCAAACGGGGTCATCATATGTTGTGGCGCAGACATGAAGCGTCGAGGCTCTGTATAGGGGTTGGGGTAGGAGGGTGGCGCTCTCCAGTAGACTGGAGGGGGGGTATCTCTAAACCCCCAATCCGGACCTGATTGTGGACCGCCCCCCCAAGAGAACCCTTTACCACCACTGGTTCCGGTATCCCACACATTATCTGGACTCTCCCAGTTCATCTTTGATCCACCCATGTCGAGATCACTTCCCTTGTCGAAGTCGAACCCTTCGTTAAAATTATCTCCCATATTAAAACCAAATGCAGAGAGATCCAGTGAAGTTACCAGCAACGCTGCTGCGGCCACTGTTTTAAATCCATTTAAGTCTCTAAATACCATTTTCCACCTACTCCTATATAACTAAAATTGAAACTATAATTGTAACTATTGCTGTTGATGATCACACCTCTCTCACTCCGCCCAAGTGGAGAGTGGTAAACCGTAAGTCTACACCTCTATTTCGCTATTTTCTAATACAGCAAGAGAAAGCACTATCACGGTATACTTCTATGGAACCTTGTTGCCTCTCACCATATTGCTCTGCCTACATCTTTTGACACTTATCCGACACTTAAATAACCATGATCCACTACCCCTTTCAAACCAAATTATCCATATCTCTCTTGATAACTCTACTTCCGCTCGCAGCAATTGCTGAAGAGATTGGTGAGGTCAGCACCCGATTCCGGCTCGCCTCTCCAAATGACAAAATTATCGTAGAAGCCTTTGATGATCCACGCATTCCAGGCTCTACCTGCTACCTGAGCCGAGCAAAACAGGGGGGGCTGAGCGGTGCCATGGGGCTTGCCGAAGACACCTCAGACGCCTCAATCGCCTGTCGTCAGACCGGGGTTATCGAACTCCCGCCCTCCATTGAAAATGGTAAGGACAATGGCGAAGAGGTCTTCAAGAAGCGCACCTCCATACTGTTTAAGTCTCTACAGGTGGTACGTTTTTACGACCCACACCGTCAGGTGATCATCTACCTTAGTTACAGTGACAGGGTGATTGACGGCTCTCCCAAAAACTCGATTTCAGTAGTCCCCATTCGTAACGAGGCTCAGGCACTCAATCAATAAAAAATGTAAAAATGGCATCAGCCAGCCTCCTCCCTTTTGGCTGATGCCAGCGCATCCAAAACAGTGTCGAAGCATTTCAGATACACTATACACAATATAATTGAATGCTAAAGTTAATGAAATGATCTAGGTCAAACAGATCACTATTCTGCGAATCAGACTACTCCTGATGTACTGAGTGACAGGGGGACTCTCCAAATTCCCGCCCTAACAGGGCTGCCTGTAAAAACTCCCGATTGAGCCGTGCGATCAAGGCAACAGGTATCTGCTTTGGACAGGCATCGGCACACTGATAGTGGTTACTGCAGTTACCAAAGCCCTCGGCATCCATCGCCTCTACCATACTGACAACACGGTGCTGCCGTTCTGGCTGTCCTTGTGGTAGCAGTGCAAGATGGGTCACCTTGGCGGCCACGAAAAGCATGGCCGAGGCATTGGGACAAGCAGCCACACAGGCACCACAACCAATACAGTTGGCTGCCTCAAAGGCACGATCTGCCACCTCCTTGGAGATCGGCATCACATTGGCATCAGGTGCTGCACCAGTATGGACAGAAATATACCCTCCCGCCTGTAAAATTCGATCCAGCGGGCTGCGGTCCACTACCAGATCCTGTATCACCTGGAACGGACCCGCACGCCAGGGTTCGACGGTAATCTCATCCCCCTCTTCAAAATTACGCATATAGAGTTGGCACGTGGTGGTTGCCCCCATTGGGCCATGCGGTACACCATTGATAATCAACGAACAGGCTCCACAGATCCCCTCCCGACAATCATGTTCAAACGCTACAGGCAATATGCCCGCATGGATTAACTGCTCATTCAGGTGGTCCAATAGCTCCAGAAATGAGAGATCGGCCCGAACACCCTCAACCGCATAGGTCTCGAAATTTCCTTGTGCTTGACGGTTCTGTTGACGCCAGATTTTGAGCCTGAACCTCACTGGTAATTCCTCTTCTGTGCGTGGATCTCATCAAACTGCAATGGCTCATGGTGAACCGTGGGCTCTCTCTCTTCACCCTCATACCTCCAGGCTGCCACATGCGAGAAGGCGTCATCATTACGCTTGGCCTCCCCCTGCTCTTGATACTCTTCACGAAAGTGGCCTCCACAAGACTCCTCTCGACTTAGTGCGTCCTGACACATCAGTGCCGCAAAATCGATAAAGTCGGCAACCCGTCCCGCCCGCTCTAACTCCTGGTTGAGCTGATCACTGCTACCGACCACTTTGCCACGCTGCCAAAAGCGCTGTTTGAGGGCCTCAATCTGTTGCAGTGCACCCTTTAAACCTGATTCACATCTCGACATTCCACAGTGGTTCCAGAGTATCGTCCCCAACTCCTGATGAAGGGTTCGAATCGAGAGGTCTCCATCCAGCGCACTCAGCTGGTCTGTACGCTCCCGACTCTGATGCAGTACCTGATCAAACGCTTCACTTCTGCCAGCCTCTCTCTGCTGCTGCGCTACTGGAGGTTTTCCTGCCAGATAATCACCCACGGTCTGCGGCAGTATAAAGTAACCATCTGCCAACCCCTGCATCAACGCACTTGCACCCAAACGGTTGGCTCCATGATCTGAGAAGTTAGCTTCACCAATCACAAACAGCCCCGGAACCGTGCTCATCAAGTGGTAATCAACCCACAGTCCTCCCATGGTGTAGTGTGCTGCCGGATAGATGCGCATCGGTTTTTGATAAGGATCTTCATCGGTGATGTGGTGGTACATCTCAAACAGATTGCCATAGTGCTCCCGAATCATCTCCTCACCCAGCTGCTCAATCGCACCTTCAAAATCGAGATAGACACTACGCCCTAATTCACCGACACCACGCCCCTCATCACACACCTCTTTGGCGGCCCTTGATGAGATATCACGCGGCGAGAGATTGCCATAGGCAGGATATTTTCGCTCCAGAAAGTAGTCACGCTCCTGTTCTGGGATCAATTCTGCTGATCGCTGATCCCCTTTCTTTTGTGGCACCCAGATACGCCCATGGTTGCGCAGTGATTCTGACATCAATGTAAGTTTGGACTGCCCTGAATGGCTCACCGGTATGCAGGTGGGGTGGATCTGGGTAAATGCGGGGTTTGCAAACAGCGCACCGCGCTTGTAAGCCCGGTAGGCGGCAGTCACATTACAGGTTGCTGCATTGGTTGAGAGGTAGAAGATATTACTGTATCCGCCGCTTGCCAGCACCACGGCATCGCCGTGATGAGATTGCAGTTCACCTGTGATCAAGTTACGGGTAATAATGCCCCGAGCCACCCCATCTTCCAATACCAGATCAACCATCTCACTGCGGGTATGGAGCTTTACCTGCCCAGCATGAAGTTGTCGGTTCAACGCTCCATAGGCACCTAACAGCAGCTGTTGCCCGGTCTGACCCCGTGCATAAAAAGTGCGAGAAACCTGTGCCCCACCAAAAGAGCGATTGTCTAGAAAACCGCCATATTCACGGGCAAAGGGGACCCCCTGAGCGACACACTGGTCGATAATCTGGTTACTGATCTGTGCCAAACGGTAGACATTTGCCTCACGCGAGCGGAAATCTCCCCCTTTGATCGTATCGTAAAAGAGACGGTGAATACTGTCACCATCCGCTCTGTAATTTTTAGCGGCATTGATCCCCCCTTGTGCGGCAACCGAGTGTGCCCGACGCGGAGAGTCATGAAAGGTGAAACTCTCGACCTGATACCCCAGCTCTGCCAGGCTGGCTGCCGCCGAGGCACCGGCCAAACCGGTTCCAACCACCAAAATACGGTACTTGCGTTTATTGTTCGGGCTGATCAGTTTGAGGCTTTCCAGACAATTATCCCACTTCTGCTCCAGCTTCCCTGGTGGAATATGCGCATCTAACATCAGTTCAATCCTCCAAAGAGTACGGTCAACGGAATGGAGATAAAACCGGCTGTCAGCAGCAGTGAGAGTGCTATTGAAAAGAGGCGTAACAGGCCGAAATAGTTCTCATGGTAGAAGCCCAGGGTCTGCAACAGCCCACGCACCACATGGTTGAGATGAAGCCCCACCAGCAGCATAAAGAAGATATAGCTGGTCGTGATCCAGGGGATTTGAAAACCGCTCACAACGCGACCATAGATATCCAGCACCTGTTGTTGATCGACTTGATAAAAGCTCTCAGAGGCCCCAACACCGAGCGTCAGATGCCCCAAATGAAACAGCAAGAATAGTAATACGGCGATACCACTCCAGACCATGTGGTGGTTATAAAACAGACGTTGCCACCAATGGTGACAAGCCGACCCCTGCGTCGCAGCCTGTCGGTTTTCATAGGCCAGCGTTGCACCCATTACGATATGTAACCCCAGAAAAAAGAGCATCATTAAGCGAAAGGGCCACAACATTACACTCTGCTGTAACCAGTGTGCATAACTATTGAGAACAGAGGGGGCTACAAAAATGGTGAGATTTCCCACCAGGTGTCCCACCACAAACAGCAGCAAGACCACACCACTCAGTGCCATGATCAATTTACGACCAATTGAGGTTCGAAAGAGGTGAATCAGCCGGAACATCGTTTCTGTTTAGCGCTTTATCTTGGGGGGGACGGGGTCTTCTCCCCCCTCATGCCATGGGTGACAGCGACCAATCCGGCTGATTGCCATCCAGCTTCCCTTGAGCGCACCATGCTCTTTCAGTGCGCCGATTGCGTAGTTGGAACAGGTTGGGTTGAAGCGACAACTCTGTCCTATCCAGGGGCTTAAAACAATCTGATACCCACGAACCAGCAGTATCAGTATCGATCTCATAACGCTTTAAGGAGCCTCTGAACAAGTCTGGTTAATTTGAATCGCATTCAGAGGTTCCTTAATCTTTCTGCGCATTATCACGGCGTTGTTGGACCGCTTCTGCCAAGACTTGCAACAGATCAATCGTTGAGTCCCAGCCGATACAGGCATCTGTAACACTCTGCCCATAGACCAAATTCTTGCCATCATTCAGATTCTGACGTCCCTCAACCAAGTGGCTCTCGATCATCACACCCATGATATTGGAATTTCCATGACGAATCTGATGTGCCACATCCCGCCCCACATCCAACTGTCTCGTATAGTCCTTGCGGCTATTGGCATGGCTAAGATCTACCATTAAACGAGCATTCTGCTCCGCTGCCAGCAGATCCTTAGTCGCATCCTGGACGCTCTCTGCATCATAGTTGGGGCGGCCATCTCCACCTCGCAGAATGACATGACAATCATCATTTCCATTGGTTGAGAAGATCGCTGAGTGCCCCTGCTTGGTAACCGATAAAAAATGGTGCGACTGCGATGCCGCCCAGATTCCATCAATGGCAATCTGTAACTTACCATCGGTGCCATTCTTAAAGCCTACGGGACAGGAGAGACCTGATGCCAGCTCACGATGCACCTGACTCTCTGTTGTACGCGCTCCAATAGCTCCCCAGCTAATCAGATCAGCAATATATTGTGGTGTAATCAGATCCAGGAATTCGGTTGCGGCGGGGACACCGCGATCATTAATCTCCAAGAGCACCTCTCTTGCCAGGGAGACACCTTTATTAATATTGAAGCTCTGATCCAGATCAGGATCATTGATCAGCCCTTTCCATCCTACTCGGGTTCTGGGCTTCTCAAAATAGACTCGCATCACCACAACCAGCTCCCCACTCAGCTTCTGTTGTAGTGGCTGTAGGCGGCCCGCATACTCTTTGGCTGCCTCCACATCATGAATTGAGCATGGCCCAACAACCACGACTATCCGGTCATCCTCGCCCTGAAGAATATTGTGAATTGCCTGACGGGCATTCCACACAGTCTCAGCTGCTATTTCAGTAATCTGGTGCTGTTGGTGAACCGCTTCGGGTGCCGCAACCTCCTGCATCCCCCGGATGCGAAGATCATCCGTATTATGTTGTACCATCTCTACTGTGCTCCAAAACACTGATAATTGATGGGCATTTTATCTCTGACCCAGACAATATGGAATAGAGGAGTCAGAATATGAGGGGGTGAATGCCCAATTGATTACGTTGAACGTGCCGATGCCTCGTGGATAGACTGTTTTAACTTCTCCATCTCAAAGAATGGCTTCTCAAAGTAGGCAAACAATTTTTGTTGATTTCGTTGTGTCAGATCCACATCCGGTACGGCATGCCCAGAGACCATAATAATTGCAGTCTGCTCAATCTGACTGTCTGTCAGCTGTGTCATGAACTCATCTCCAGTCATTCCCAGCATACGATAGTCGAGCAGAATAACTTGAGGGTGTTCACGCTCAAACAGCTCAAGCCCATCCTCTCCATTGACTGCGAAGAGCAGTTGGTACCCCTCTTTTTCAAGTAACTTGGTAAAGAGTCTATGGATCACCACCTCATCATCGACGATCAAGACTTTAGGTTGGTCACTCATTTTTCAATAATTCCTTATCAATCGGAAAGTGGATTACAAATCGTGCCCCTGCCTGTTGCGGGCGCGGGGAGTACTCTATCGTTGCTCCATGTTCGCTAAGCATACCATGAATTTCAGAGAGACCGAGTCCTGTACCCTTTCCCGGCTCTTTAGTGGTGACAAAGGGTTCAAACACACGGTCTCTCAGAGACTCTGGAATCCCTGCTCCATTGTCCTCAAAAATAACTCTCACTTCATTCCTTAATGTGTCGTGGTTGGCTGCAAGGTGAATCACTGGATCAACCGTTGCCGAATCCGGTTCAGTCAACGCATCAATGGCATTACTCATCAAGTTGGTCAAGATTCGCTGAACTTGAGAGGGGTTGGCATGGAGTGAAGGCAAGTCTTCTTGCAGGTTGATTTCCAACTGAATCTTCCTCTTTTCCAGTTGTCCCAAAAAGAGACGCTGTACATGGTCAACCGCCTCCGACAGTGAGAGTGCATAACGTTTACTCTTCTCCGGGTGGGCAAAAACACGCAAGCTATCAATGATCTCCTTAATACGCACGGTCTGTTCCAGCGCCAGATCAACCTCTTCGCTCCACTCTTCTTTATCAATCTCGCCACCGGCCTTGAGCTCCATCTTCTGCAACTGCAGCATTCCATTGATATAGGAGAGCGGCTGATTGATCTCGTGACCAATCCTCACCGCCATATTGCCCAAACTGGCCATTTTTGCATGGCTCACCATCTGCATTCTCAACACCTTGTTCTGCTCTCGCTCTTTCCAGCTCTGGTTCAACATGCGAACTGTCTGTATAACCTCTTCCGATGCGAGCGGCTTATTGAGGTAGAGCACATCGTAAAGCAGGTGACTTTGAATCTGCTCCAGACTGTAGTCTGAGTAGGCTGTCACGATCACCAGCATAATACGTGGGTCCAAAATACGCAGATGCTTTACTGTTTCCAGCCCATCCATTCCTGCCGGCATCCGCATATCAATAAAGGCCACTGTAAATGGCTGCTGCTCATTCAACGCCTGCTGTGCCAGTTCAACACCCTTTTCTCCACTGGATGCGACCGTCAATTGGTACTTTGAGGCCTCACTTTCCGGCTCAACATCGGTGCCACCAACCACATCAGCCAGTGATTTCAACAGTTGATCGGTAACAGCAGGGGCTGGTCGAAAGATCTCCTTATAGTATTGCAGCACATCCAGCTCATCATCAATCGCAAGAAAACGGTAGTTCCTTTCGATTGTGTCCAACTGCTCTGTGACTGTCACCATCGCGCTTGTCAATTTATCCCCCTCTTCGTTTTACGCTCACTCCGGACCGGAGCAGAAGCAATGTCTATTGCTTTATGCAATAAAACAGTAAAGGAACCCCTGAATAAGTTCATGAACAATTGCCTCGTAGCCAAACTTATCTGGAGGTTCTTAAAGACTCATTTAAGTCCTGCCGTGAAAAAGCTCCCACATCATCTGCTCTAACTGCTCGACCTGAACCGGCTTATGGAGCACTGCATTCGCACCCACCGCCAATGCATCTTGTCGAGCCTGCTCTTCAACCGAGGCTGTCAACACCACAATTGGCACACTGTTTCCTTCTTCACGAATCTTGCGAGTCGCCTCAAGACCATCCATTTCAGGCATATGAAGATCCATTAATATAGCATCATAGTGCCTGCCATGTGCTATTTTATCTAGCGCTACCAAACCATTACCTGCGACCTCAACACTCCCTCCATGTTGTTCCAGTATCATCCGCACCACCAGCTGATTAGGCACTACATCATCCACTACCAAAAAACATCTTCCACGAATCATCCCCTGCCGAGGCTCTGAAAAGTTCTCTGCATCCGCTTCAGCCCCTATCGCCACATCAAAACCTAATGAAAAGGAGAAGCTACTGCCAACTCCGACGGTACTCTCCAATGCAATTTCTCCCCCCATTGCACTGACCAATTTATGGGTGATTGATAGCCCTAATCCGGTTCCACCATAACGACGGGTGGTCGACTCATCCCCCTGCACAAACTCTCCAAAAATTGCTTTTTTCTGCGAAGAGAGAATACCAATACCACTGTCTTTGACTACAAAATGGATATACACTTTGTAACTATTCAGGGGTGTTAACGGAAAATAATCCTTGACAGGCTTTTTCAGCAAAAACATGTTTTTTAGTCCACCCCCGTACCTCTTGCTCATTTTG
>DUYW01000039.1 GCA_013349825.1 Gammaproteobacteria bacterium
TTTGTTGCCTTTTCCATCAAGCTTCTACCCATATGCAGTATTTCATACGCCAGCATATTGAGTAGGAGCAGGGTTTCATTATGGGGGCGAACACCACTATCAGTAGTCGGTTCAGAGATAGTTGCCGTGTGTTGATAGCCACTCTTCGGTCGCCCCGATGAGGAGAGCGCGGGTCTCAACACATCCATTATTTCTCCCATATGGGCCTCCGCCTTGCCACGCTTGCGATACAGTGCCAGCAGGCGCTCTGGGGGATAACGCTTCTTGTCCAGGCTGGTAATTAAACAGAAGTGGTCGAGAAGGAGGTCATCTGCACGCTCCATAACGACCAGAACTACCCGGCGCGGTTTCTCCCAATCACCCCCTTGATACTCCTCATCATGGCACCACTCCCTCAAATAAGCAGGAGGTCGACCTTGCGGCCTTTTCAGGTAGAATTCTGCCAATCGATCCAGTGCCTTGTTGTTGCGAATACGTGCTACGTAAGGCACCTTTCGTTTCTCTAGGCCGCTTAGTGTCTTATCAGATGGAAAGCCTGCATCGATGCGCACGATCGCGGAATGACAGAGAGTGGCCTTGCAGCGATCCACGATATCGAGAATGAAATCCAGTGCGCCATCAGCCGTGTGGACATTGCCGGGACGTAACAGTCCATCGATCAAATCCCCGGTTTCAGCGCAACTGGCAATCAAGGGATGGTAGATGCGCTGATGATAGTGCCCATTCCATTGGCTACCGTGTTGGTGACCATGCACTTCAATAGGCAGACTGTCCACATCGATGGTTATTCTGCCCTTGCGCCTTCCCTGATTGAGCAACCGCACGCGTCTGTGCGCCATTACAGCAACAGCCTCACGCAATGACCGCCGATTGTCATCGGTACTCAGTAGGCTCACCAGACGAGATAGTGTCGGTTGGGATGCGAACACATTTTCTTCATTTAATGGCGTAATGCCTCGCTGAGAGGAATTGGAGACCCGAAGAGCGGGATCTTGTCGAAGCCGGCCTGCATCATCTTGATCGCGCCAGCCTTGCCCCAGTAACAACAGGTGGGTACGAAGTAGATCAGCTAATGGGTAAGTGATCAGATCCTGATTGCGTGGATCGTGAAGGCGCTCTACCAACCAGTCCATGATTCCGCTGCGTTCCATGATCTCTCGCTGTATCAAAGCACCAGCATCGGCGGTGAGATGATCCGGGCGGGATTCGATCTCAACAGAGCGGTTGAAAGTTGGTTTGAGTAGCGGTACTGTTTCACCCATGGTGTGCTACTTTGTTTGTGTTTAATCTTTTTTCAACAGATTGATTTTACAACAAATAAAGGGCGCGCCTCCTTGATTTATTGGTTATTCGGTGAATAAGGCGGGTGAATATGAAAAGAACGAATATGAAAATCGTGGTTAATAGAGTGCTGTTACTGGCGGTATTCATGCTCTCTACGCCGCTAGTGGCATCTCCTCCTACAGCCTTCGAAGGCAGAGGACTCTATGTCTCTTACTGTCTGTTATGTCATGGAGTGGGTGGTAAAGGGGATGGCCCACTTGCGAAGACGATGGAGATCACCCCTGCTGATCTGACGACTACGGTGCGTTCAAGAAGTGACACTATCCTGACTAAAATTATCACAGGTAGAGGTCGGCAGATGATCACAGGCCGTGATCGTCATAACCTGTTGAGTGATGCCATGCCGGAGTGGGGAGCGCTGTTCAGTGACGACCAAATCCACTCGTTGATTGCCTACCTCCGTTTTTTGGGGAATAAAAAACATGCGCTGATGGGGGACCCGAGGGTAGGAATGCAGCTGTACCAAGAGTATTGCTCCGTCTGTCATGGCGTAGAAGGAGATGGTGACGGCATCATGACCAAGTTGATGGGAATCATGCCGATGGACCATACAAACCCCAACGAGACAAATCACCTCAGTAACCAGGCGTTGATAGAGAGCATTCTGTCTGGCAAGGGGCGCTATATGCCGGCATGGCGCGGTGTCTTGAGTCAGGGGGATATTGAGGCACTGGTGAGTTATATTCGCCTGCTCTCTCATTGATTTTTGAATTATTGACTCAGTAAATGGGTGGCATGATGTAGCATTGCTCGATAAATAAGATAATCCTTAGTCATGATGGGTGCTGTAATTGCAGAGGTACTGAGGTGTCCTGATCGGTGTTGATTTTCAGGCACCTTGAATATCATGAAACAATTGGAGCATTAAACTGATGAAGGCCATTAAGCTGATTGCGCTAATCGCACTCCCTCTATCTCTCTCAGGCTGCTTTGTCGGAGAGACTGCAGCACTCGTAGTACAGGCCCCCTTTGAGGTAGCTGATGTCGTACTGCCTGGAGGTGCTGGTGAAGCCGTAGAGTCAACTGGTGAGACATTGAGTTGGTTTACCGATGCGTTGATTCCTTTTTGATCTGCTCTTGGTTGACCTCATTGAGTCAACATCACGCGTTGGGTAAAAGATCAATTGAAGGCCACTTTTTATGGAAACAGTGTGAATGATTGGCAATTTCCTTGAGTCGATGTATAATCTTGACTAAATTAGTAAGGAAATAGGGGCAGCCATGACAGAATCAACGGATAAACTGGAATTCAGCTATGAACAACGGTTGATGCTTACGCGTCGTGTAATGGAGCTGTTTGATGACTGGAGTCTGGGTAAGAAAGAGCAACTGCAGTTATTAGGGATTGATGGAAAGGAGCGGATGTTGACGCAGTTCCGTTATGGTACCCCCATCCCTGATGAACAGATTGTGCTGCAACGTGTTCGCCATCTGATCGGGATTGGGGATGCGCTGTTCCACAATTTTCCACGTACCACTGCAGGTGGTGGGGTCTGGTTACGCCATACCAATAAATACCTGAGAAAACGTCCCCCACTGAGTATTATGTTAGAAGATGGGATTCCGGGGCTAAAGCAGGTTTGGATCAATCTGGATTGTACTCAGGGCTGGGACTGATTTATTGGGTTAATCCTGTATACTCCCGCGATATTTAACGATTTCGCGGGAGTTATTACTTATGGGTCGCAGACGCCGTAAACCCCTACCTCAAGAACCCATTAATGCAAAGATTGAATCTCTTGCCCATGACGGGAAGGGAATTGCCCACAACCATGAGGGCAAAGTAGTTTTTATCTCCGGGGCTCTGCCGGGTGAAGAGGTGCTCTTCAAGCAGACGGGACGCCGCCGCAGTTATGATTCTGGAGAGGTGGTTGAGGTACTTTCTGCCTCAGCAGATCGTGTGGAGCCTCCCTGTCCTCACTTTCAGGGTTGTGGAGGCTGCTCACTGCAGCAGATGGCTCCACTGGCACAAATTCAATTCAAGCAACAGAGCCTGTTAGACAGCTTTGAACGTCTGGGTAAAGTGGTGGCTGAAACGGTGCTGCCTCCCCTGACTGATGTCAACCAAGGCTATCGCAGGAAGGCCCGTTTAGGGGTCCGCTATGTGCCGAAAAAAGGGGGGGCACTGGTTGGGTTTCGTGAGAAGTCGAGTGGCTATCTCACCGTGATGGACTCCTGTCACGTGATGGTGCCATCGGTTGGAGAGCAGATTGGTGGGCTGCGTGCGCTGATTAGCCAATTGGAACAGTGCAATAAAATTGCACAAATCGAAGTGGCGTGTGATGACACGCAGTCGGTGCTGGTGTTCCGCAATCTGGAACCACTGCCAGAGGCTGACCTGCAGTTATTGGATCAGTTTGGTAGCGAGCACAATCTCAATATCTATCTACAACCAAAAGGGCCGAATAGTGTGGTCCCCCTCAATGAAAACCACCAGACAACGTTGCGTTACCGATTAGACCATTTTAATCTTGAGTATCAATTCGTGCCGACAGACTTCACCCAAGTGAATGGTGCAATTAACCAGAAAATGGTGCCGATGGCAATCGAGTTGCTGGCGCTGACAGAGGATGATGTTGTGTTGGATCTCTTCTGTGGGTTGGGTAACTTTACCTTACCGATTGCTACCGTTGCAGGGGAGGTTGTAGGAGTTGAGGGGGATGAAGCACTGGTACAGCGTGCGCGAGATAACGCTGTGTTGAATAAGATTGATCATGCCTCTTTCTTCGCCGTAGATCTGCAGGATGAAGAGATGGGGGGTATCTGGCTCAACAGTCGCTACAATAAGGTGTTGCTTGATCCACCGCGTAGTGGAGCGCTGGAGATTGTTCAGAAAATGGATAAGATTCAGCCGCAGCGTATAGTCTATGTCTCTTGTAATCCGGCAACCTTGGCGAGGGATGCGGATGAGTTGGTGAACAATCAGGGGTATCGACTGGTCTCGGCAGGGGTGATGGATATGTTCCCCCATACGGCACATGTGGAGTCGATTGCTCTCTTCGTTAACACTCATGCTTAGAGTCTATAAGCCTCTATCGAAAGTTCCCGGAGGGTAGTGGTGAGAGGGGTGGAATATCACTCAAACTGAGCTGTTCCACCCCTCCGGAAGTGGTTATGGAGACTTAATGGTTCTTCATGCCTACCTAGAGTTCACGCGCACGGGCCGCAGTGCGACGATAGCGCGGATCGGTTGCAGCAAGCCCTCCGCCCAGAGTCATGAGTAATACACCCATCCAAATCCACTGAATAAAGGGTTTATAGTAGACACGCATAGCCCAAGCATTGCTGCCTTTGATCGGCTCTCCCATGGCAACATAGAGATCGCGGAATACCCCTTCATCAATCGAGGCCTCGGTCATTGGCATATTTTGTACTGTATAGAGGCGTTTCTCTGGGTGTAGTGCAGCTACCTTTTCATTGTCTTCGTTGTAGACATAGACAAGTGCCTCTGTGGTGACATAGTTGGGCCCCTGTTTCCGCACCAGACCGTCAAGGTGGAAGGTATAATTTCCAGCTTCTATCCGGGTTCCCGGTTCCATACGTACATCTTTTTCAACACTGAATGCGTTGGAGAAGGCGACACCAATAATGAAGACACCTAATCCTGCATGGGCAACCAGCATGGCGATATGGCTACGGGAGAGGTTGCGGATATTGTCTCTGAACCCTTTTCCTCTCTTTGTGGATCGGTTCAAAAAGTCCGCAACCATGGAGACAATAATCCAGAGAGCCACTGCAATGCTGAGGCTGAGTTGGATTGAGGATTCACCAAAAATCAGGAAGGGAAGGGTGAGACCAATGACCATGGAGACAATCAATAGGATTTTCTGCTTGTTGGCTACGCGCTCCAGTTGATCTGCTTTCCAGCGTACTACAGCGCTGACCCCGATCAGGAATGACATGGGCAGCATGATTGGTACAAATACCGTATCAAAGTAAGGAGGGCCGACCGAGATCTTGCCCAGACCTAATGCATCCAGAATCAGTGGATAAATTGTACCAATCAATACCGTCAGGGTGGCTACGACCAGCAGTACATTATTGATCAGCAGCAGCGTCTCCCTGGAGACACTCTCAAACTTACCCCCTCCGCGAATGGATGGGGCGCGCCATGCATAGAGTGCCAGCGAGCCACCGATGACGACTCCGAGGAATGCAAGGATGAAGACTCCTCGGGCCGGGTCAGTGGCAAACGCATGTACCGAGACCAGTACACCAGAACGTACCAGAAAGGTGCCGAGAAGGCTGAGAGAGAAAGTAAAGATCGCCAATAATATGGTCCATACCTTGAAGGCGCCCCGTTTCTCGGTTACGGCCAGTGAGTGCAGCAGTGCTGTTCCCATCAGCCACGGCATAAAGGAGGCGTTCTCTACAGGGTCCCAGAACCACCAGCCACCCCAGCCAAGCTCGTAATAAGCCCACCAGCTACCCAAGCCAATACCCAAAGTGAGGAAGAGCCAGGCGGCAGCTGTCCAGGGGCGAGACCAGCGTGCCCAAGTGGCATCGAGATGTCCACCAATGAGAGCGGCGATTACAAAAGCGAAGGGGACGGCAAAACCGACATATCCCATATAGAGCATGGGTGGGTGAATTGCCAGTCCGGGGTCTTGCAGCAGTGGGTTGAGATCACGGCCATCAATAGCCGCTGGAATCAAGCGGTCAAACGGGTTGGAGGTGAGTAGCAGAAACAGCAGAAATCCGATACCAACGAGTCCCAGTACTGCGAGAGCACGGGAGGTCAGCTGAAAGGGGAGACTCTTGCTGAACCAGGTCACCGCAGCACCCCACAGACTCAACATAAAGGCCCACAACAGCAGTGAACCCTCATGACCGCCCCAGATGGCGCTGACCTTATAGATTAGCGGTAGTTTGGTGTTAGAGTTGGTGGCGACATAGCGTACTGAAAAATCATCTTGTACAAAACTGACACCCAATAGAACAATTGCCAGCAGCAGAAAGAAAAACTGAGCTTGAGCTGCCGGACGTGCAAGAGCCATCCAGTTAGAGATGCCTCTCTGTGTGCCGATCAGTGGCAGGGTTCCCTGTATGATCGTAATAGCCAGTGCGATCATTAGTGCAAAATTACCCAGTTCAGGAATCATTGTGTGGCTCCCTGGACCTGTGCAGCCTCTTTTGCCTTCATCTCTTCAATCCCTTTTTTGTGGCCCGCTTCAAGGGCCTCAGCAACCTCGGGTGGCATGTAATTTTCATCATGTTTGGCAAGCACCTCATCAGCAACAAAGAGGCCGTTGTTGTCCAGTTTCCCAAGGGCCACAATACCTTGCCCTTCACGGAACAGATCCGGGAGGATGCCGGTGTAAGCTACAGTAATGGATTCAGCAGAATCTGTAATCTCAAAGTTGACGGTCAACCCCTCATTTGCCTCACGCTTTAAACTGCCTTCTGCAACCAGGCCGCCAAGACGGAAGGTGTGGCCTCTCGGTGCTTCACCTGCAGCCACCTGTGTGGGGCTGTAAAAGAGATTAATGTTCTCATTCAAGGCCTTCATCATTAAGGTGGCTGCACCGGAAACACCCGCTACAATCAGTAGTACGAGTAGTAACCGTCTCTTTCGTTTAGGGGTCATGGGGAAATCCTGTCTCTGTTTAGGGGCTATAAAGGTAGAAGTCTGTTCTTGGACAGGCTCCTAGGCGTTTAATTCTTGTCGAATTTGGCGAGCAATGCTTTGACGTGCCTCACGTGAGCTGCGCATTGCACTGAAAAGGTTGAGTAGTAGGGCGATCATGGCAATTCCGTATGCAGCCAGGATATAACCACTGTGGTCACGGATATTGAGTGCTGCAATAGTGGTTGCATTTACGGTGAGTCCTTCTTCTTGCTGGGTGACGGTTCCGGTGACATGGGCACCCCAATGGGTACGAAGCTGTCTGGGGAGAGTGCCATTAAAGACTACCTGAACCTGGGTTTTCTGGTCAGACAGTAGAATTTGATGTTGGTTCCCTGTGGACTGGATACTCTTCACTTCTCCGCGTAATTCGATGGCTTCTGTGGTTACGGCAAGTTGAGTCGGGGTGTGGATCGTTACGACCTCGGTGGTAATGGCGTGAAAAAGGGTATAACCAATCAAAATCAGAGGAATGATTCCATGAACCGGACGTAGTTGGATGGAAGGGAGGTTACGTACCCAGCTACCTCTGGAGTCCTGCTGTAGTGTCAAGCCGCGAGCACGAATGAGTGTTACCAGTGCAAAGAAAAGAGAGAGCGCAATCATCATGGTCAACATCGAAGTGAGCATGGTTGTTTCCATCGAAGGTTTTGCAATCTTGGAGACGGTTGCGCCCTGGTGCAGGGTGTTCCACCACTCCACAGAAAAGTGGATGATGGGGATGTTGACCACACCAACCAGTGCCAGTACCGCACTTGATCGGGCGGCATTCTGCCGGTCATCCATGGCGGCCCGAAGTGCCATGTAACCAAAGTAGAGAAATAGCAGAATGAGTTCTGAAGTCAGTCGTGCATCCCACTGCCACCAGGTTCCCCAGGTTGGTTTGCCCCAGATCGACCCGGTAATCAGGGCGATAAAGGTAAAGGCAGCCCCAATCGGTGCGGCGGCAGCGGCAATCGTATCGGCCAGTTTGATGCGCCAGATGAGGAATATTGCTCCAGAGGTGGCCATGACCATATAGATCGTCATGGAGTTTGATGCTGCAGGGACGTGGAGAAAGATGATGCGGTAACTCTCTCCCTGTTCAGAGTGAGTAGGTGCGATTGCAAACCCGACGTAGATCCCTACAACAATCAGGGCGAGGCAGATGCCGGCCAGCCACGGGATCAGTTTTCCAGACATCTCGTAGAAATGTTTAGGGGAGGAGAAGCGATAGATAAAATTGGGTAGTTTCATGGTTAGTTTGGAGGCCTCATGCAATATCACACGGTATATTTGATGGTGATAGGGGGGGCTATTAAAAGAGAGGTTAGCGCCATTAGCTGATACTGATCCGAATGGAGGCAGCTGTAGCAAACGGTGACAGAGTTAAAGTTAGTAGTAACAGAGCGCCGAGAACATAGAGGTAACCATCAACAGGAAGGCCGGCTGCAGCCTCATTTACCGCTAGTGCGCCAAAAATCAGCACAGGAATAAAGAGGGGAAGTACCAGTAGCGAAAGTAGTACTCCACCACGTTTGAGCCCTACCGTAAGCCCCATGCCAATAGCGCCAACCAGGCTGAGAATTGGAGTCCCCAGAGCGAGTGTAATTACGAGCGTCTTCATCGCTTCATTGGGCAGATAGAGTAGTACCCCTAGCAGGGGAGCAATAAAGAGCAGTGGCAGACCGGTAATCAGCCAGTGGGCAAGAATTTTGGCCAGTACCAGCACCGATAGAGGGTGGTGACTGAGGGTGATCTGCTCGAGTGACCCATCCTCAAAATCAGAGCGAAACATACTGTCCAGAGAGAGCATGGCAGAGAGTAGTGCGGCAACCCAGATAATACCGGGTGCAATGGTTTCCAGTACTGAAGGAGCAGGGCCGACGCCCAAGGGGAAAAGTGTTACCACAATGATAAAAAAGAGGAGTGGGTTGGCAAGTTCACCACGGTGACGAAAAGCGAGTGTCATATCTCTTTTCAGTACCTGATAGAAGGCACTGCTTAATGAAGAGGGGTTGTTCATGCGGCAACCTTTATGCTCTCATCAGAGAACTGTGCAAGGTTGAGAGAACGATAGTATTGATCATCCATTTTCAGTGGATGGTGTGTGGTTAGAATAATGATCCCCTTTTGTGCCACATGCTCTTCGAAGATCTGTTCCAGTTCTGCAATGCCCTTGACGTCGAGTGCAGTGAAGGGTTCGTCCAGAATCCAGATCGTGGCATCGGTGGCCAGTAGTCGTGCCAGTGCAACACGGCGGTTTTGTCCGGCAGAGAGATGACGGCAGGGAATATCTTCAAAGCCAGCCAGTGAAAGTCGGGCAAGGATTTTATAGAGATCACTGTCATTTTTTGGGGTGGCCAGCGCCTGTGCAAAATGGAGATTTTCCAGTGCAGAGAGTTCACCCTTGATACCATTATGATGCCCAAGGTAGGCGGCATCTGAGTTGAAAACAGAGCGATCTTTCGAAATATCTTGGCCCTTCCAGAGTATGTGACCCTCAGCAGGCAGCATGACACCACTCAGAAGACGCAGCAGGCTGGTCTTACCGCAGCCGTTGCGTCCCTCAATCTGGAGGATCTGTCCCAATGGAATCTGGATGTTAAGATTGCTGAAAAGAAGGCGGTCACCACGAACACACTCCAGATTAACAGTCTCCAGAGTGTACTCTCCCCCCGTAGTTTCTGTTGTTTCAGCATTAATCTCTGCGTTCAAGGTTTCCTCCCTTTATAACTGCGACTGTTCCGTCCAGGTGGCTGTCCGACCATAAAGCGGGCGATTCTAGCACAAGAGTGGGGGGGTTCGCCTAGCGGCGATAGGGGTTACGCAGGTCTTGTTGCAATGTTGTCAGGCCGGTTGAAATGTTGTTGACCTTTTTACGTATAGAAGTCATCTCTTCATGCAGATCATTCTGAATCAACTGAACATTTCGGGATGATTTTGCAACATCAGTGCCCATGCGGTTAATCCCTTTGATAATATCGGAGAAACCACCATTCAGCCGTTCAATACCGCGACGACTTTCGTCGATGGAGCTGCTTAAGGACTCTATCTTATTACTGACCTGAAGCACGGTCTGTTGGTTTTCCAGGCTGCGCTCATTAATGTCATAGACCATCTTGAACAGAAACAGTGCGGCTGCTACTAAAAAGAGACGGATAGGCAGGGGTGTCTGAAAGGTAGGTTGAGGGTTTACAGGAGGATGAATGGTTACCGGCACATGCGGTGTTGTTTGGTGAGGCTCCTCTGCTGTGTGCAGATCATTCTCTGTATGTATTACAGGATCGTTGGGGACACTCATGTCTGCTGCTCCTCATCGGCTTTCTGTTGTGCTTCAGCACGCTGATACCACTGTTGTGCCAAGCCAGCATCCTTTTCGATGCCATCTCCCGCTTCATAGATCATACCAAGAGTCACCATGGAGCCAGAGAGTCCCTGTTGCGAAGCCTTGGAAAACCAGTTAATTGCCTGCTCCATATCCTTTTCTGTACACTCCCCCTGGTAATACATAAAAGCCAGACTGTGCTGTGCAAAGGGGTGTCCTTGTTCAGCGGCCTGCCTCATCATGTTAAAGGCCTTGACGCTATCTGGACTCCAGATCAATCCATTTTGATAGATGATGGCGACTCGAAACAGAGCTTCAGGGTTTCCCTGTTCTGCTAAAGGGGTCAGGTGTTGCATAGCCAATGAAAAATTTTTGGTTTCAAAGGCAGCGAGCCCATCAGCTAATTGAAAACTATCTACTTCAGACATATTGGTCTCATCTCCAGAGGAATTTGAGACTCAATATAGCAAAGTTTGTTCGGGCGCTGTACCCTTTGAGGATGTAATGAGGGCACAGTAGAGAGATCATGATGGGAATGTATGCAATTATTGGTGGAACAGGTTTAGAACAGATGGATGGAGTTGAGGAGGTTCAGCGTCATCTGCTTGAAACCCCATTTGGAAAACCCTCCTCTTCATTGATTGAGGTCATTTTTGAGGGAAAGCAGGTCCTGTTTCTCTCTCGTCATGGAGAAGACCACTCGATTCCGCCACACAAGATCAACTATCGTGCAAATTTGTGGGCATTGAAGGAGTTTGGTGTTGAGTCCGTAGTCGGAGTTGCGGCCGTGGGTGGGATTACTGCAGCGACAGGCCCTGGTCAGGTGGTGATACCAGACCAGATTATCGACTACACCTGGGGACGGGAACACACCTTCTTTGATGGGCCAGAGGTTGAGCATATCGATTTTACAACCCCCTATTGCAAGGTACTGAGGGAGTCATTATTGAGTGCGGCAACAGCAGATAATGTTGATGTAGTCTCCGTTGCCACTTATGGAGCAACTCAGGGGCCTCGTCTGGAGAGTGCTGCCGAGATCCGCAGAATGGAGCAGGATGGGTGCGATATTGTAGGGATGACCGGGATGCCGGAAGCGGCACTGGCGCGTGAAATTGGACTCTGTTACGGCTGCTGTGCAGTCTCTGCCAACTGGGCTGCAGGGAAGAGTGAGCGGGAGATCACCATGGAGGAGATAAACGAGAACCTTAAAGAGGGGATGGAGGGGGTGCGCGCCCTGTTGCGTCAATTATTCAGGGGCACTCTGGTTTAGTCAGAGGCGTTCTTGAAAAACAGAGGTTCTAAAGACTCTTTCATGACCTGCCAAGGTCTCTTGTGGTGTTGAATAATGGGTAGGGTGATGAGTGGTTCCTGGACCCAGTTCTCCAACTCTTTAATGTTAAATGTTGTTGTATTAAGTCTATTATTCAATATAATACACTTAAGTTGTAATCCTTTTTCTAGTATGGCGCTGCGTGTCAATAATACCTGATTGATCCCTCCCAGACGGTCTTCAGCAACCAATATGACAGGAAGGTTCAGTGTAGAGGCAAGATCTGCATTGAGTAGCTGTTCGGCAATCGGAGAGTAGAATCCCCCCGCACCTTCTACCACCCGTATCGAATTTTCGCTCTGCATAGGAGGTTGGCAACAGTTGACCAGCTGCTGCAGTGAGACGTGCTCTCCAGAGAGTCGAGCAGCCCGTTCCGGTGAGATGGGCTGAGAAAAGCGAAACGGAGTAATTTCGGCCAGTGAATCTTTGCTTTGACTGGCTATCTGTAAGGTGTGACCATCTTGTGGAAAGAGAGCTTCACCTTGATGCTCAATCAGGCAACCAGATTCAACCGGTTTTCTCGGGTGTACCTCGAAACCTTTCTCCGCAAACAGTGCGCAGAGGGCTGCAGCAACTTCACTTTTCCCGACGCCGGTATCGGTACCGGTGATAAAGAATCCACGACTATTTTCGGAGCACATGGATTTGAAGGGGTTAGTTTGTTAGGCGCTCCATCGCTTCACGGTATTTAGCTACGGTATTGTCTACCACCTCTTGTGGTAGCTCTGGGCCGGGTGCTTTTTTATTCCAATCCAGTGTCTCTAAATAGTCACGCACATACTGCTTATCGAAGCTGGGTGGGCTGATCCCCGGCTGGTATTGGTCGGCTGGCCAGAAACGGGAGGAGTCCGGAGTCAGTACTTCATCGATCAATACCAGATTTCCATCCTTATCCTGACCAAATTCAAACTTGGTGTCGGCGATGATGATCCCGCGTTCTCGTGCGTAGGCGGCAGCTTCTTTATAGAGTTGCAGGCTTGCATCACGTACCTGTTCTGCCAGTGCTTGCCCCAGCAGTTTTATGGTGTGATCGAAATCGACATTCTCATCGTGGTCGCCTACATCGGCCTTGGTGGATGGAGTGTAGAGTGGCTCTGGCAATTGCTCTGCCTGCTGCAGCCCTTCGGGTAGGGTAATGCCACAAACGGCACCGCTACGCTGGTAGTCTTTCCATCCAGAACCGATAATGTAACCACGTACGATAGCCTCAACCGGTAGCGCCTTGAGACGGCGCACCACAACAGCATGATCTTTGACAGGTTCACGTTCATCGGCATCTGGGAGCGCCTGTTCCAGTGTCATCTCAGCCAGGTGGTTGGGGATGATATGTTGAGTACGTTCAAACCAGAAGTTGGCGACTGAAGTGAGTACAGCGCCCTTGCCACTGATCGGGGTAGGGAGAATCACATCAAAGGCGGAGAGGCGGTCAGTGGTGACGATCAGCATGTGGTCATCATCAATCTCGTAGATATCACGTACCTTGCCCTTATGAATAAGAGGGAGAGAGGTGATTTGTGTCTCAAATACGGTATTCATCGATCTGTTCTGCTTGTTGTTCTATCAGTTGGAAAAGCGGTGAATTATACACCGGGAGTACAGCTATTTGGTCAATGAGGCAAACAGAGCAGGCAGCTTCTCTGGCAGTCGTTCCACATTGTCGATCACCACAAACTGGTTATCAAAGATATCCCGTACATACTCATCTGCATCGGGATCGAGCGAGATGCAGTAGGGGTAGATCCCTTTCTCATCCATCTCCTGTACCGCTTTGCGGGTATCGTGAATCAATAGCTGTTCATCTTCTACATCCACATCGGAAGGTTCACCGTCAGTGAGGATTAGCATCAACTTCTTTTCGGCTGTCTGCCCCCCCAGGTAGTGGGCGGCATGTCGGATTGCACCACCCATACGAGTAGAGTAGCCCGCCTCCATTTTGGCAAGTCGAGCCTTCACATCTTCGTCCCAGTGCTCGCCGAACCCCTTGATATGGTGATAGCGCACATCATGCCTGGAGTTGGAGTGGAAACCAGCGATGGCGAACTTATCACCGAGCTGCTCGATGGTCCAGGAGAGTAGTGAGGTCGCCTCCTGGCACAGTTCGAGAATAGTCTGTTCAGATCCTGCTGCTTTCTGATTCAGGGATTCCGAGAGGTCGATCAATAACATCACAGCGATGTCACGCCCATCATTGCGGTGGTCCATATTGATACGTGAATCCGGGGTAGAGCCGCTCTTGAAGTCGATCAGTGAGCGGATCGCCACATCGAGATCCAGCTCGGACCCCTCCTCCTGGTAGCGGATACGCACAAAGTTCTGAGGCTTCAACAGATCGAGGATCTGTTTCATCCGCTTTACCAGCCCCTGATGTTTTTCTAACAGTTCATCAATTTTTCTGGCATCACCAGCAGGGTGTTTGGCCTCATACAGGGTGACCCAGTCCGGGCGGTAGGATTTACTGTTGTAGTCCCACTCCTTATAGTGGCGAGGGGGTAGGCCATCGACCTCATCCTCCTCAGAGAATTTGCGTTTCTCCTCAAACAGCTCCTCTTCGTCGCCATCCTCAATATATTGCCACATCAGACGGTTGTCATCGCGGTAACTGATCTCGGTATCTTCAAAACGGATATTCGGGAGTTGATCCTGTTGAAGACGGGTTTTGGCCACAAACAGCGATCCGAGCGAGGCCGCCTTCTGTGTGGAGTGGTCACCGGACTCCATCAATTGATGGAATCGTTGGGCAAAGTCATTGATCACCTCACTCTGGTAGTCATGATTCGGGTCGAGAATCGCACGCGAGAGCATGGCGGTACGGTGACGAATGCAGGATTCATTCTCATGGTCACAGCTTCCCTCAACGGGGGAGGGGTGGAGGGCAAGAAACAGCCTGCGTAGGCCGGGGTAGCGCTGCATCAATAGATATTCGACGCGGGAGTCCTCCAACATCTCAGCGGTATGGCGCTGGAAGGGGCTGAAGTTATCAGCAATGATTCCCTGGGTCCACTCGCGGTGTGCGGCGATATGCCCCAGCACCGCGCGGTAGCGATCCATGCCGCTAATCTCGTTAAGCGGTTCGTAGCTATCCGGTACACGGATACCATCTGCGGTGTAGTAGGGACGCAGTTTCTCGTAGGGATTGTAGCCACGAGAATAGGGTACCAACTGTTCCGGGTCATTCCACATTGCGCGCATGTAGAGGTCAAGTTCGCGTTCGCTGTCGATAAACAGTGTGCCGCTACGCTCCTTCATCAGCATCGCCTTGCTGTCGGCGGTCTCTAGTGAGAAATACTCTTTCTGACGTTCAGGGTGGTTGATGTAGTACTTGATACCGTAATTGGCCCAGTTCAGCAGTCCACTGACCGATACCTGGTGTAACAGGTAGGGGGCGCGTTGCAAAAACTCCGGCAGGCTGGGGCTAGGGAAAGTGGTGTGGTGACCATGGATTGACCCTGCGGTCTCCTCTGCCAAATGGTTGACCAAATCCAGATACTCATCCATCTGATCTTCAGTAGGCAGACAACGGGTCACCTCATTCAGTGAGTTGAGGAAGGAGGGGATGGCGTTGCCATTGGGGGAGCGTGACATGATCCAGACCTGATCAGCCGTTTTCTGGATGATATTTTCACTCACGCGCTCCGCCATCTCCGGCATCTCCTCCAGAAAGATGAGTACCGGCTCAACACCACGACCGATCATGCAGACGGTAGAGGCGCCCTTCAGGTAGGCCTCTATTGCCTCTGCTGAGAGGTGACGCAGTGCATCCTTGATAAAGTCTTCAAAGTGTTCGTCGATGATGGGGAATTTGCAGCGTAGCTGTTCCCGATAAGCCTGCAGCTCTTCTTCGTTCATGGCTTGAGAACCTTTCTATATCTCATTGATAAATAACATCAATAATTATATTGTATTGTATTCTTTGGGTTTATCCAAAGATTGCATCAACTGAGTGATCCAGGGTCTCACGGATGTCAGCATCGTCAGTGATCGGGCGCACCAGTGCCATGCGGCAGGCAGACTTTGCCTCGACCCCTTGATTCATCAAATTAGCAGCATAGGTGAGCAGGCGGGTTGAGATACCCTCGTCGAGACCATGTCCCTTGAGGTTGCGAGCGGTCTCGGCAATTTGTACCAGTTTAGCGGCCGTTTCACTGTCGATATTCCCCTCTTTAGAGACGATCTCCATCTCCAGTTTGGCAGAAGGGTAGTCAAAATCAAGTCCGGTAAAACGCTGTTTGGTGGACTGTTTTAGATCCTTCATCAGGCTCTGGTAGCCTGGGTTATAAGAGATTACCAATTGAAAATCGGGGTGCGCATCGATCAACTCTCCTTTCTTGTCAAGAGGCAGAGTGCGACGATGGTCAGTCAGGGGGTGGATCACCACGGTAGTATCTTGACGGGCCTCAACAATCTCATCGAGGTAACAGATCGCACCGACACGGGCAGCCACAGTCAGTGGACCATCCAGCCAGCGGGTGCCGTTGGCATCCAGCAGATAACGACCGACTAGATCTGAGGCAGTCATATCCTCATTACAGGCTACGGTAATCAGTGGCTTCTGGAGCTTCCAGGCCATGTATTCGATAAAACGGGACTTACCACAACCGGTGGGTCCTTTGACCATCACGGGCAGTCGTGATGCATAAGCAGCCTCGTAGAGGGCGACTTCATCGCTCTGGGCCTCGTAATATGGCTCGTCTTTGATCAGGTACTGGTTGGAATTGATGTCATTCATCAGTTAAAACTCCACGGTTAGGTCGGGTTTGAAATAGTGTTCAAAAAAAGAGACTACTAAAAAGTATGATTGATGGGTATTTTTGTACAATAAAATCATGTTGTTATCTTAATTTAAATAGTCAGCTATTACTTAAAAAAGAGGCCCACGAAGGGGTAACGTAAATATTACTATGGTTTGAGTGAGATGGCTCTAAAATTTCTGATTAGCGAGTCCCCTGAACGGTTTCAGAGTCTTCCTAATATTGTCGAAGTACTGGGTAACGGAATGACAAACACACTCTATGTTATATTTTTATGCGCGTATTTTAGATATTTATCTTGCGTCTAGTCACTGGTTATACGTATAGTGCAAATAGATACGATTAAGCCAGTAGTGCTGGTCAGTCTATGCCATAAATATTTAACTTAGGAACCCCTGAATAAGTCATGAACAACTGCCTTGGGCCAGAGTGAGAGTTCTGAGACAGTTAATGCAACTTTACTATTTTCTATGTCTTCTTCCATTATTCGCACAACCATACCTCTGATTCTGTTTTTTGTGTCATGGATGTCTGGCGCTACTGGGGCTACGACAGAGACGGGGGTAAAAACAGTAACTGTTGCTTCTAGTAATAATTTTCCACCCATTAATAACCTGGATGAACAAGGTGAATTGGTCGGTTTCGGGCGTGATCTCTCCGATGCAGTCTTGAGAGAAATGGGGGTAGAGGTAAGACGCCTTCATTCTCCAAAATGGACTCAGGTTCTGCAGTGGCTGGATTCAGGGGAGACAGACCTGATTCATGATACAGGTTATACCGCTGAGCGTGAGGGGTATCTTGATTTTTCTATCCCCATTATTGAGATGCCAGAGACCATCTTTGTGCAACCTCAGCGGTTAGATATCCACAATATTCAATCCCTGAATGGGAAAAAGGTTGCCTGTGTGAGAAATCACATTAGCCATATCTATCTAATGAATTTTCCTGATATTGAGTGCAGTGTGGTTGAGACGCCGCTTGAAGGGCTTTATGCACTGGCCTCTGGAGGAGTAGATGCCTATGTCTATCCAAAACAGATCGTAGAATATTACGCCCAGAAATTACGCTTGGCTGACAAAGTTAAGATTGTAGGTGAACCGTTGCGGACACTTACATGGTCAATGACTGTAAAAGAGGGGAACAGAGAGCTGCTTGATCTTGTCAATCAGGGAATTAAAAAGGTACGGGATAGTAATGAGTATGACCGTATCTATGATAAGTGGTTTGGCTTCTCATTACTCAGTGGCTACACACCTTCTGAAGTTAAGGTCATATTTACAGTGACTATTTTGTTCTCATTTATGGTTGGTTCTATGTTGATGATGGCATTTACCAATCGCAGAATCCGAACTGCAAATAGAGTGGTTGCGGCCAGTGAGCAGCTGTTGAAGGAGACAGAAAGAATTGGTCATATTGGAAGCTGGGAGTTGGATCTGGCTACCAATGATTTGCTCTGGTCAGATGAAGTTTACAGAATATTTGAGATTGATCAAAATCTATTTGAGGCTACTTATGAAGCATTTTTAAATGTGATTCACCCGGATGATCGAGACTTAGTGAATGATGCCTACACAAATTCACTGGAGAATAGAAAACCGTATGAGGTTAAACATCGGCTGTTAATGGCTGATGGTCGTATCAAATGGGTACTTGAACGAGGTGTTAGCGAATATTCAGATAGTGGGCATCCTGTTTTCTCAAAAGGGATGGTACGGGATGTTACGTATGAGGTTGAATCCGAAAATCAACTGCAGAGAGCAATGGATGCAAAAGATGACTTTTTAGCCTCGATGAGTCATGAGCTGCGCACACCACTGACTACGATTCTTGGTAATGCGGGTTTATTGTCAGATACCTTAAGCGGGCCACCCGATGAAATTAATATGGATGAGCTTAAGGGAATTGTGAGTGATGTAGAGCACGCAGGTCGAAATCAGCTGGTATTGGTGAATGACATACTGGATATGTCAAAAATTGAATCTGGGAAATTCACTATTGAAGAGGCTCCCTATGACTTAGGTGTTCTTGTTTTGAGTGTTTATAAAATGCTACAGCAGAAGGCTCAGGACGCAGGAAATGGTTTTCAGGTCAAGTATACGCAACCTGAAAGGTATCAATTGATTGGAGATGGTCCTCGTATCGAGCAAATTTTAATTAACTTGCTTGGTAACGCTATCAAATTTACAGAGAATGGGGAAGTCGTACTGTCTGTATTCTCTACTGATGAGCGGCTGCATTTTAAAATATCGGATACCGGTATAGGGATGTCCTCAGAGCAGATGGAGTACCTCTTTGACCGTTTTACTCAGGCTGACAGCTCAATCTCCAGACGTTTTGGAGGAACGGGTTTAGGGCTTTCGATTTCTCATAACCTTGCTGAAATGATGGGGGGGAAAATAGAAGTTTCCAGTGTAGAGGGTAAGGGTTCAACCTTTGAAGTGACTCTCCCCTATAAGGTCACAGAAATTCCTGTTACCCATTACAGCCAATCTAAAGCCAGGATGAACCAAGCCGTACTCTTTGAAGGTGATGTATTGGTTGCTGAAGATACTCCATCGCTTCAAATATTGACTCGCCGTTTACTCGAGAAGATGGGGATTACAGTAACTTTGGTAGTGAATGGTCAGGAGGCAATAGAAGCTGTGCTGGCGAACCGTTTTCATTTTAAATTGATTTTAATGGATATGCAGATGCCTGTAATGGGAGGCATTGAAGCGACGACCACGCTTCGCTCACTCGGTTGTTTTACGCCTATTATTGCTCTGACTGCTAATGTAATGGAGAAGCATAAGAAAGCCTTTTATGATGCAGGATGTAATGGCTATATAGCAAAGCCATTTAATAATGAGGATCTGGTTAAGATACTGCAGAAGCACCTAGCTGCTGAAGTCCCTGAAACGCCCCAAATGCTTGAGGCGTTTCAGGGAGATGAAGAGTTGGTAACAATGTTCAACAGTGAGTTAGAACAATATAAGCTAGAGTTAACTGAGGCACTGTTCAGGAGAGACTGGTTGAAAGCCGATAATATTGCACATTCGATTAAGGGAAGTGGTGGTGCATTTGGTTTTTCAGTGCTGACGGAAAAGGCAAGAGGTGTCTGTGATGCCTATTATAAAGAGGATTTAGAGCAGGTTGAGGGGTTGACAAAAAGCTTACTGAAAGAGTTAGATAAAGTGCTCTCTTAAAAAAGAGGGGCCGCAGTGGGTTATTTGATCTAATGAATCTGTATATATTTGCCCTACCGGCAGATGAGATTCCTTATACAGTCCTGTAAAGAGAGGGTCTACCAGTCCTTACTTCTAAATATAAGCGGTCAAATAGATGATATTTTGGCATTGTTGAGTGTATTGTTACTGGACGTTGAGATGTCATCCAGTCTACTATCAATACACCTGCAGAATTGGAGTTAATGTGGATACTGTCCGGGGGGAGAAAATATCTACTACCAATAAACATATTGGTATTCAAAAGCGCACAACCAAAATGCTTGTGTTGTTTGGGGTTGTTGTCGCTACGATCATAACCATCACCGCACTCGGAAGCTTCAAAGAGCAACTAAAAAAGGACTTTCATGCACATCTCTTGTCTGTTGCAGAGATACAGAAACTACGTGTAAAGACCTTTGTTGAGCGAAGTAAAGAGCGTTTGGCATTAGTGGCTAGTCGTACTCAGCTTCGAATATCCCTTCAAGCCTATCAGCAAAAACACTCTCAGGAGCATCTAAACAGGATGCTCAAGGATGTGCAAGATGCACAGAATTCAATGCCTGATTTTACTGAAATCTCGGTACTGAACAGAGAGGGGCGAGTGGTTGTATCAACCCTACCTGATCGTGTGGGTGGAATGAAAAGACATTTTGAGTTAAACCATTGGAATGCTGAAATGGATAGCGGTGGCAAGCTCTCGATCCATCTCCATAAACCGCTACTGCTAGATCAAGAGATTATTGGCTCACTTCATATTATGAGTAATGGTGTAGAACTTTCTCATATAGCCTCCAGCTATGCCGGGTTAGGGGAGAGTGGAGAATCGCTTTTTGCTGAGCAGTTAGAGAACGGAGATGCACGTTTCCTTACACCACTACGTTTTGATGCGGAGGCCGCCCTGAAAAGGACCGTTCCTGCAGACCGTACCGATATCCCGATTATTCGTGCACTTGCAGGACAAGCAGGCTTTCATGAAGATACCGTTGATTATAGGGAGGTTCCTGTTATTGCAGTAACAACATATCTTTCAAACCCTCATTGGGGCTTGTTGATCAAAATGGACCAGGCAGAGGTCTACAAACCTTATCTTGAATTAAGAAATCAACTTGCCTTGTTGCTGGCCTTGATCACCGTTATAGGGATACTTTTTGCCTACTATATTGCCAAGCATATGAGTCGTCCCTTGCAGTATCTGGCAGCGATAGCAGATAAAATCCGTAAAGGAGACCATTCAGCCCGTGCCGACCTGAATTCAGAGCTGTTCGATCAAGAGACCTATCAGTTAGCACAATCACTGAATGAGATGACAGATGAGTTACTGCAGGTCTTTGAGTCTTCCCCAAGCGGAATGCTGATTGCTGACCGTAAGGGCCAGATCATTCAGTCTAATAGTGCTCTTGATCGGATTTTTGGGTATGAGTCGGGAGAGCTGATGGGGTTGTCAGTAGAAACATTGATGCCTGAGCAGTATAGAAATCAGCATATCACTCATCGTGCACATTATATAGAGAGCGGAATGCCCAGAAAGACTTTAGCGCTCACAAAGATTGACCCACCCAGTGCTCACAAAGTTGACCCACCTACTGTTGGTGCTCATTCAAACTGACCCACCTTCACTCCCTCTGATCC
>DUYW01000040.1 GCA_013349825.1 Gammaproteobacteria bacterium
AAGATCNCAATAGCAGGCTATTAGCAAGGTTTTCAACGAAGATATTGGGCGCTATGGGCGTTAGGCATTTACACATGACTTATTCAGAGGTTCCATAGATAGAAGATTAGATTTTTGGAGAAGAGAAAAATGCCATTTCGTACCCGTTACACAGGACTGATTGAAAAATACCGTAACCGTCTTCCTGTCACTGAAGAGACCAGAATTATCAGCCTGGGTGAAGGCAATACCCCACTGATCCAGCTGCAGAACATTCCCGCTGACCAGGGGGTCGATGTGGATATCTATGTAAAGTACGAGGGGCTCAATCCGACTGGATCATTCAAGGATCGTGGTATGTGTATGGCGGTCACTAAGGCGGTAGAAGAGGGGAGCAAGGCGATTATCTGTGCTTCGACCGGTAACACCTCCGCAGCGGCAGCGGCCTATGCAGCACGCGCCGGAATCACCGCCTTTGTACTGATCCCCGATGGTAAAATTGCACTGGGTAAGTTGGCACAGGCAATGATGCACGGTGCTGTAGTGATTCAGATCAAGGGCAACTTTGATGCAGGGATGCAGCTAGTGAAAGAGATTGGTGAAGTGACACCGGTAACGATTGTCAACTCCATCAACCCATTCCGCCTGCAAGGTCAGAAGACCGCAGCCTTTGAGATTATGGAGGAGCTGGGCGCAGCCCCGGATTACCACTGTCTGCCAGTCGGTAACGCCGGTAACATCAGTGCACACTGGATGGGCTACAAAGAGTATGCAGAAGAGGGGATTGTCTCCAACCGTCCGAAGATGGTCGGTTATCAGGCGGCGGGTGCGGCCCCGTTTATGCGTGGCGAGATGGTCGATGAGCCAGAGACCGTAGCAACTGCCATCCGTATCGGCCATCCACAAAGCTGGGACAAGGCGTGGAAGGTCAACGAAGAGTCGGAAGGCTGGTTTGATGAATGTACCGATGAAGAGATTCTCGCGGCACAGAAACTGCTGGCAGAGAAAGAGGGGGTCTTCTGTGAACCCGCCTCTGCAACCTCACTGGCCGGTGCGCTGCGTGACCTGAAGAGTGGAAAGATACCTGCCGGAAGTAAGGTGGTCTGTACCCTGACAGGGCATGGCCTGAAAGATCCAGATACCGCGATTCAGCAGAGCAGCCGTCCATTGATCACCGTAGAGGCGACGTTGAATGATGTGAAGGGTGCGATCCTCGATAATATGTAATAGGGGCAGCTATAGCTATGCTCCCTGTCCTTGTGGTTAAGTAGGAAGTCATCGTCATTCCCGCCTGTATGAGAATGACCGCTCTGTTGAGGGCTGGGGAGGGGGGTTGAAACGACCTCCCGGTAATCGACCGGAATCATTAAGTGGTGACCACGCCGACCCATGGAGTACTTGGCACCGTTGGAAATGAGTGTGAAGATTTTCCTGAAAATGACCCTAGAGCCAGGGTGCCTTATTTGTTGAAACCATAATTTTTTGTATGAATTGATGAGCACTTTCCATGTAGCCCCTGTCCACCTCGTAGCCGATTGGGATCTGCTGCGCCTGTTTCAATTTGAGCGGGGGGAGGTTCCTGTTGAGGTACAGCAGCAGTTGATTGAACTGCTCACGCCACTGTTTGCAGAGGAGAGAGGAGAGTTACAGTATGTCGATGATCTGCGCTGGCAGTTACAGTTACCCCAAAAAGCATCTATTCACACGACTCCTATCGATTGGGCAACAGGCGGTAACCTCCACAAGGTGATGCCGCAGGGAGAAGATGCACTGCGCTGGAAGCAGTTACTGAATGAGACGCAGATGATGTTGCATGATGCTGACGTGAAGCAGCAGTCGGGGCAGTTGGTAATCAACGGAATCTGGGTGTGGCGAGATCCATCGCTGCTGAATCGAGTACAACACTGGTGGAGCCATCGCAGATGAGAGTAGTTGAGCGTACCGTCCCCGCAGGCGATGCCCTGCCGGGAATTTCACCACTGTTGGACCGAATCTACCGCGCTCGCGGTATTACCCATAATGACCATCTCGACCACTCCCTGAAACGGCTGCTACCGATCTCTTCACTGAAAAATGTGGCACAGGCTGCGGAAATTGTTGCAAATTCTATTCGTGATGGTGAGCGCATTGTAGTGGTGGCTGATTACGATGCGGATGGAGCAACCGCCTGTAGTGTTTGTATGCGCGGCCTGGGTGCAATGGGAGCAGATATTAATTATGTGGTGCCTGACCGTAAAAAGCATGGGTATGGCCTCTCACCGCAGGTGGTTGATCTGGCGTTGGAGTATGAGCCACAGCTGCTGATTACGGTGGATAATGGCATCTCCAGTATTGAGGGGGTGGCTGCTGCTAAACAGCGTGGGATGAAAGTGGTAGTGACGGATCATCATCTGCCGGGAGAACAGCTGCCAGATGCAGATGTGATTGTGAATCCGAATCAGCTGGGTGATGATTTCAAAAGCCCAAACCTGGCCGGTGTGGGTGTTGCCTTCTATCTGGTCTGTGCCGTAAAACAGGTTATGCAACATGCGTTTAATCCTGCATCATTGTTAGATTTGGTTGCGGTGGGAACTGTGGCTGATGTGGTGCAGTTGGACCACAATAACCGGATATTGGTGACGCAGGGTATCCAGAGAATTCGTCAGGGGCAGTGTGCGCCGGGAGTGAGTGCACTACTGAGTGTGGCGGGGCGAGAGCAGCAGCGGGTGGTGGCGACCGATTTTGGCTTTGCAGTAGGGCCACGGATCAATGCAGCGGGACGCATGGCCGAGATGGGGGCAGGAATCGATTGTCTATTGTCTGAGTCGTTGGTTGAGGCACAGCCACAGGCCGTTGTGTTGGATCAGATCAACCGCCAGCGTCGTGAGGTCGAGGGGGAGATGCGCGAGGAGGCGGAGCAGATTATTGAATCACTGCACATTGATCTGGCTACCGTTCCTGCTGGTGTTGCGCTCTACCAGCCCCATTGGCATGAAGGGGTGGTCGGGATTGTAGCGGGACGTATCAAGGAGCAGCTGCATCGCCCCACCATTGTCTTTGCCAGGGGAGAGGGAGGTGTGCTCAAAGGATCGGCCCGTTCGATCCCGGGGGTACACATACGGGATCTGTTGGATCTGCTCTCTAAACAGCAAGGAGAATTGATTCTCAAATTTGGTGGTCACGCAATGGCTGCAGGCCTGTCGATCAGAGAAGAGGACTTTCAACGATTCCATGACAATTACCAGCAGTTGGTTAAAATGAGTGTAGATAGTGACCTGCTGGAAGAGGTCGTGCGTATTGATGGCGGGCTCTCTACAGAGGAGCGTACGCTGACGGTAGCTGCTGAACTACAGCAGGCGGGACCCTGGGGGCAGGGCTTCCCAGAACCACTATTTCAGGATAGCTTTATTCTCGATAGTTGGCGTATCGTCGGTGAACGACACCTGAAAATGGTGCTTCGTGATTGTCAATCGGGGAAAAGTTATGATGCAATTGCCTTCAATCAGTCAGAGCAATCCCTGTTCGAGCGGGGAGGGATGGTTGATCTGGTCTATAAGCTGGATGTTAATCGCTGGCAGGGTCGAGAGAGTCTGCAGCTGATGGTGAATGCGATCACGACAGAGGCTCCCTGAGTTAGCTCAGAAAGGAAGTCCTTTATAGTCAGGATCTATCTCCTCATCGAAGTCATCGTCATAATCACCCAATAGCCCCTCACTGATTATGGAGTCCTGCATCACCGACATCACATTGCCCCAAGAGGCGGTAAGGTTCTGTACAATTTGACTATGCTTTACACGCTCATCTAACTCTGTTGCATCGTTCATCTCACCGATTGCAATCTCCATCTGCTGCGCCAGGCTTTCAATAAAAAAATCAGGGCCTTTCATATTTTTCTCTTTTTCTCGTATAAAATTGTGGTTTATGATTTTACACTATGATTTGTCTCTTTTCCTGTTCTGGGAAAAGTTTCAGGGCGCTAACTATGAATAAAAACAAGACCAGAAAGCAACAACTCTCCACCGGAATCGGCTGGCTTACCACGGATGCTGAGGAGATTGAACGGCGGCGACAGCGTGCGCGTAAAGAAGAGTATCACCTAGAGTCGATTGATGTTGCTCGTGGAGAGTGGCAGTTGACCACTGAAGGAGGTGCACACTACCAGATTGAGCTGCGTGCACTTCAACACACCATCAATAGCTGTAGCTGCCGTGACTTTGAGACGAATGGTCTCGGGACTTGTAAACATATTGAAGCGGTGCTGTTTCAGCGACAAGCTCCAACCCGGCCCCGGATTGAGATCTGGCTTGACCGGCGTATTGCGGAGACAGATGCCCCACATAAACAACCACAGCCACAAATTCGTGTCCTCTGGCCGGAGCGTTTGGGTAGAAACAGTAAGCTCTTTCAACAGCTCTCCCCCTATTTTTCGGAGAACAGCGAGCTACTGGCTGCCCCACTAACCGGTATGGCTGCAATTCAGCAGCTCATGGATGAGCTGCCTGCGCGTAGTCGCGGTATGGTACGCATCTCATCCTTGATTGAACCATGGTTGAAGCAGTTACGTAACGAAGAGCAACGCAAACAGGTGCGTAGCCATTTTCTGAAGGATGTAGCCGTTGGCAAGCGCAGTCTCGATCTGGTTAACCTGCCTCTTTATGACTACCAACAACAGGGAGCGCTCCATCTGGCTTTTAGTGGTCGGGCGATCCTTGCTGATGAGATGGGGCTGGGAAAAACGGTTCAGGCCATTGCAGCAGCTGAGTTGCTGGCACAGACTCACCGTATTGAGCGAGTGCTGGTGCTATCGCCGGTCTCACTGAAGACAGAGTGGGAGGAGCAGATTGAGAAGTTCACGAATCGCTCAACTCTGATTGTTCAGGGCAATCGGGCGGATCGTTTGCGACTCTATCGGCAGAACCACTTCTTCTACCTCGCCAACTACGAACAGGTACTCTATGACGGAGAGGAGTTGCAAGACACCCTTGCCCCAGACCTGATTATTCTGGATGAGGCGCAGCGTATCAAGAATTGGCAAACCAAGACCGCCAATGCGGTCAAGGCGCTGAATAGCCCTTTTCTGTTTGTGTTGACAGGGACTCCACTGGAGAACCGGATTGATGAGATCTACTCCATCGCCCAGGCCATCAACCCCCATCTGTTCGGTCCACTGTTTCGCTTCAATCGTGACTTCTATCAGCTTGATGAGCGTGGTCGTCCTCAGGGGGTGCGAAATCTTGATGCTCTCCATCGTCGTCTGCAACCAATCTTGTTGCGACGTAGAAAACATGAGGTAGAGGGGGAGTTGCCGGATCGCACCATCAACACCTATTTTGTGGAGATGGACGGGGAGCAGGTGACCCGATATGACGAATATCAGATGCAGGTCGCTCGTATTATGCAGATTGCCAAACGCCGTCCGCTGAAGCCGGATGAGTTCAAAAATCTGCAGGCCAAGCTTGCTTGTATGCGTATGCTCTGTGATACCCCCTATATTCTCGATCCTGACTGCCGTGTCTCCCCTAAACTGGATGAGCTGAAAAAGATCTTCAGTGAACTGTTTGCAGAGCCGGAGCCGGGTACACAACCCAATAAAGTGATTCTCTTCTCGGAGTGGACACGGATGCTGGAGCTGATTCAGGAGATGGCAACGCAGAATGGAATTGAGTACGCTCTCCACACTGGTGCAGTTCATCAGAAAAAGCGCCGCGATGAGATCAACCGTTTCAAGAAAGACCCAGAGTGTCGTCTCTTCCTCACCTCCGATGCTGGGGCTACCGGACTCAACTTGCAGGTGGCCAATATCGTGATCAATGTTGACCTGCCGTGGAACCCTGCCAAGTTGGAGCAGCGTATTGCCCGTGCTTGGAGAAAGCACCAAAAACGGGCGGTACAGGTGATCAATCTGGTCTGTGAAAATTCGATTGAGCACCGTATTCTGCATATTCTCAGCCAGAAAAAGGCACTTGCTGACGGAGTGCTAGATGGTACTGGACCTACCGAGATGGAGCTTCCCTCCGGTCGAGGAGCACTGCTGGAGCGGCTTGAGGCTTTGATGGAGGAGCGCCCGGCAAGCTTGGAAGGTCAGCAACCACCTGAAGAGGTATCACCACTACAACAGCTACAGCAGGAGGTCGAGGCGCGTGCGCCGGGCCTGGGTAGAGCGGTGACCGAAGTGGAGAACCGGGAGGGCAACAAAACTATCGTTGCCGTTGCACCACCTTCGCAACAAGCTACCGTTAAAGAGGGGTTACAGTCGGCTGTTCAGTCGGTTGAGCTGTTGGATCCAGAGGCGCTGGCGCTACTCAAGCGGTTGGCTGACGCGGGTGCCATCACCCTTAATGGCGCAATCTCACAACTGCTGCCCGATGATAAAGCAGATCAGAAACGTGAGCGAGAACAGCGTCGCAAACAGATTCAACAGGCACAGCAGCAATTGGTCGAGGTGGAGCGTCCGCTGAAAATGGCACAGCTACTGTTTGATGGAGGCTTTGAGCAGGAGGCGTTGGCCCCGCTGACTCAGACTGTGGAGCAGGGGGTTAAACTGCTGCTCGGTGCCGTAGCTGTTGAACAGATCAGTGATACCCGTTTGCCAGAGGCGTGTATCACCTTTGTAGAGCAGTTTACAGAAATGCCTCCACAGGGGTGTGGGGGTGAGATGCTGACAAGTGGCAGTATACTGATTGAGGAGATCGGAGTTACCTTGCAGACGATGCTGATGGATGGGTAACCACTTCCATGTCTCTTGAATACGCTACCCTTGCCAACCTGCAGAGAAACCATCCTGCCTGGCGACTGTTGCGCGCTGACCATGCTCCACTGATTGCAAGCTTTCTACAGCAGTGCTTTATTGAGCCGAATCAACGGCTGATTTCACAGTCTGAGTTGGTGTCACTGCTAGAGGACCAACTGTTTACGTTGCGTGAAACGCTGGGTGATGACGCCTTCCCCAGACGGGCACAGCAGTATCTTGATGAGTGGGCTGAAAATGAGAAAGGGTGGCTGCGCAAGTTCTATCCGGTCGACTCCGATGAACCACACTTTGACCTCACCCCGGCAACCGAACGGGCGATCAGCTGGCTGGAGAGCCTTAATCATCGCGCCTTTGTTGGTACCGAATCACGGCTGATGACCATCTTTGATCTGTTGAGACAGATGGTAGAGGGGAGTGAGAGTGACCCGGCAACCCGTATTGCTGAATTAAAGCGTAAGCGGGATGAGATTGATCAGCAGATCGAACAGATTGAGAGTGGAACCGTAGAGTTGCTGGATGAGACGGGACTGCGAGACCGTTTTCAACAGCTGAACCAGACCGCCCGCGAGCTGCTCTCCGACTTCCGCGAAGTAGAGCAGAATTTTCGTGTGCTGGATCAGCATATCCGTGAGCGCATTACTTTGTGGGAAGGCAACAAGGGAGCACTGCTAGAGCAGATCTTTGGGGAGCGTGATCTGATTGCGGACTCCGATCAGGGCAAAAGTTTCCGTGCCTTCTGGGACTTTCTGATGTCTCCGGCACGTCAAGAGGAGCTTGGTGATCTACTGGAGCAGATACTGGAGCTCCCCCCGATCCGCAAGCAGCGGCCGGATCGTCGTCTTGCCCGAATCCACTATGATTGGTTGGAGGCGGGTGAACAGACACAGCGTACCGTGGCCCGGCTCTCACAGCAGCTACGGCGCTACCTGGATGACCAAAGCTGGCTGGAAAATCGTCGTATTATGGCCCTGCTTCACCAGATTGAGAGTCGGGCCTTGAAACTGCGTGAGTCGCCACCAAAAGAGCTGCTGATGGAGGTTGATGCGGCATCTCCCGATATTCAGTTGCCAATGGAGCGTCCGCTCTATACACCGCCACTGAAGCCAAAGCTGGATGACACCATTTTGACAGGAGAAGAGACACTGCTTGACTCCAGCGTTCTGTTTGAGCAGCAGTACATCGACCAGGAGCGATTGCTCGCGCAGCTGCAACAAGCCCTTCAACTGGAGTCACAGGTGACGCTGCAGAGCCTGCTTCAGCAAAACCCATTACAGCAGGGGCTGGCCGAGCTGATTGGATGGTTATCAATTGCCGGTAGTGACCCGAAACATCTGTTTGATGAGACGCAAATAGAGCTGCTGAAGTGGGAAGATGAGCAGGGGGTGGTTCGCCGGGTGGAGATTCCGCGAGTGATTTATAATCGATGACTGATGGTACGGTTTTGAGAGGACGCTGAAGAGTGAAGATACTGAAGTAGTTGGAATACTCTGGAAGGCATGGGAGCGGGGATGAGCCGGATCAGTGATAAGGAGGTCTGCCACTGAAGCTTAAATTATTGGATCAGGTTGTAATGCAATATAATTGGATTTAACGTTACCTGATCGAAGAGCAGAAAGTGGTGGTCGCTATAGTCGACCTGAAGCAACGACTGCGCGCATACTCAACCGGAAAAAAATAGTGCACGATATGGAAATCGTACCCCAATCAGATACGGACCCTCACAATAGTGATACCTTCTCTCTCGCTACCATCGCCCTGCTCAAGGGGATTGTTTATCAAGAGAACGACCCTGCGTTGTGGCAGCAGTTGCTCAAGTTTCATGCCCGTATTCGTGACTATGTGGCGCAGATTGGGCTGGAATTGATTATTGACGAAGCGGAGGGGTACGGCTGGCTCCGCACCCGTCCTGTAGTGGAGGGGGAGAGTGAGTTGCCACGCCTGATCACTCGACGTCAGCTGCCATTCGCGGTCAGTCTGCTGCTGGCATTGTTGAGAAAACGGCTGGCTGAATTCGATAGTAGCGGTGCGGAGCAACGCCTGGTGCTCTCCCGTGACGAGATTGTGGAGATGGTACGCATCTTTCTCCCACAGAGAAGTAATGAGACTAAACTGATCCAGCAGATTGATCGTCACATCAATAAGGTGATTGAGCTTGGTTTTCTGCGCAAGATGAAGGGCAATGAGCAGACGGTTGAGGTGCGGCGTATTCTTAAGGCCTTTGTTGATGCACAGTGGTTGCGTGAATTTGATCAACGGCTGGAACAGTACCAGCAGCATCTGCAACAAGGTAGCGAGTGATGATCGATCAGAGTGACGACTTGCTGGGGCAGTTTGATTTCGGTGTTGAGGAGACGTTGGCAGGATTTCGTCTGCAGAGGTTGGAACTCTATAACTGGGGTACCTTCCACAATCGGGTCTGGTCACTTCAGGCCAATGGCAACAACACCCTGGTTACCGGCGATATTGGCTCCGGAAAATCGACTCTGGTCGATGCCGTTACCACACTGCTGGTACCGGCGCAGCGAGTCGCTTATAACAAGGCCGCTGGTGCAGGTAGCAAGGAGCGCACTCTACGCTCCTATGTGCAGGGCTACTATAAGTCGGAACGCAGCGAAGTTGGCGGTAGCTCCAAGCCGGTTGCACTGCGCGACCACAATAGTTACTCGGTGATCCTCGCTACTTTCCATAACGCCGGATATGATCAAAGTGTGACTCTGGCGCAGCTGTTCTGGAGCAAGGATACACAGGGGCAGCCAGCTCGGTTCTTTGTGGTTGCTCGGCGTCCGATGACTGTTGCCGATGACTTTTCCGGCTTCGGTAAGGAGATTAATACGCTGAAGCGGCGGCTACGCAACGATCCTCATATTGATCTTTTCGAAAGCTTTCCCCCCTATAGCGCCCGTTTTCGCCGCCTCTTCGGGATTGATAACGAGCAGGCACTGGAGCTGTTTCACCAGACTGTGTCGATGAAATCAGTGGGTAACCTAACGAATTTTGTGCGCCAGCACATGCTGGAACCATTCGATGTGCAGCCTCGTATCGATGCGCTGATTCACCACTTTGATGACCTTAATCGAGCCCATGAGGCAATTTTGCGTGCCAAGCGACAAATCGAGCGGTTGACCCCGCTGATTTCTGACTGTGATGAGCAGCAGCAGCTCTCAGCACTCACTACACAGTGGCGGCATAACCGGGAGGCGATCATCCCCTTTTTTGCCAATCTCAAGAGGCAGTTGCTAGAGCGACGCATGGAACGGCTGCAGCAGGAGCAGCAACGCATTGCAGTGCGGCTCGAACAGCAGCAGCAACAGCTTAGTGAGCAGTTGGGTGAACGCGACCAAATCAAGCAGGCTATCGCCCGTAATGGCGGTGACCGGCTGGAACGGCTGCGTAGCGATATTGAAGAGAAAACCAGGGACAAAGAGCGTCGACAGCAGCGTGCCGAGCGTTATAACCGGCTGGCGGAGGCACTGCAACTGCCGAAAGCCCACAATAGTGATCAGTTTATCGATAACCGTCACCAGCTCAAGCTACAGCGGCAACAGTGTGATGGTGCAGAGGAGCAACAGCAGAACTGGATGACCGAGCAGGGGGTGGAGTTGCGCACCCTCAAACAAAATTATGAAGCGTATAATATTGAGCTGGAATCCTTGCGTCGCCGCAGCAGCAATATCAGTGATCAGCAGATTCAGATTCGCCAGCTGCTCTGTAGTACCCTGCAGATTGACCCTGAGGAGATGCCATTTGCTGGTGAGCTAATTCAGGTACGTGAGGAGGCGCATGACTGGGAGGGGGTAGCCGAACGTCTGCTGCACAACTTTGCCCTCTCACTGCTGGTGCCAGATGCACTCTATGCCGTAGTGAGCGACTGGGTGGAGCAGACACATCTCCGTGGGCGCTTGGTTTACTACCGAATTCGTCAACCACAACGCAGTGAGCAGCATACTCTCCACCCCGATTCGCTGATCCGAAAACTCAGTATCAAACCGGATTCTCTCTTCTATGGCTGGATCGAGCAGGAGCTGGGACGCCGCTTTGACTATGCCTGCTGTGAGCAGCTAGAACAGTTTCGCCGTGAACAGCGTGCGGTTACCCGCAATGGACAGATCAAAGCGGGTGGGGTACGTCACGAGAAAGATGATCGCCACCGTATCAACGATCGCAGCCGTTATCTGTTGGGTTGGAGCAACCAGGCCAAGATTGATGTACTGGAGCAGCAGGCCGCACAGTTGGAGCAGCAGATGCAGCGCACCTCTGTCCAGCTCTCTGAGTCGCAGCAACAGTTGAAGCAGCTGCGCCAACAACAGGAGCAGCTGGTCAAAATTGGTGAGTATCGTGACTTTGGTGAAATTGAGTGGCAGCAGCTCTCGCTGGAGATCAGTCAGCTGGGTGATGAGTTTGAGCAGTTGCAGTCCGCTTCAGATCTGTTGCTGGTGCTCAATCAACAGCTTGGTGAGCTGGAGCAGCGGTTACAGCAGAGTGAGATCCAGCTAGACAAGTTGAAGCAGGAGCGAACCACTTGTGAACTGAAGCTGCAGCAGTCCAGCGAGCAGATTGAACAGAGCCAGTTGCTGGTCAATCAGCTAGAACCGGAGTTTCGTGTGCAGCAGTTCGAGCAGCTGGAGATATTGCGCAGTGAGGCGTTGGGAGAGCACACTCTGAGCGTTGAGTCATGTGAGAATCGCGCCCATGAGCTGCGTGAGTGGCTACAGAGGCAGATCAATGGCAAAAACCAACGTATCAATACCCTGTCACAGCGCATCATCGCAGTGATGCAGCAGTATCGCAATGACTACCCTCAAGAGACTGAGGAGCTGGATGTTGGTATCGAGGCCGCCGAGGGGTATCGTACCCAGTTGCAGGAGCTGGAGAGAGATGGTCTCCCCGTCTTTGAGGCCCGCTTCAAAACCCTGCTGAATGAGAATACCATCCGTGAAGTGGCCAACTTCCAGTCACAGCTCACGCGTGAGGAGAACACCATTAAGGAGCGTATTGAGCGCATCAACCACTCACTGAACCAGATCGACTATAATCCTGGGCGCTATATCCTGCTGGAACGACAGCGTAACGGTGATCCGGAGATTAATGCCTTCAAACAGGATTTGCGCAGCTGTTTGGAAGGGGGCTTGACCGGTTCAGAGGAGGAGCAGTACTCAGAGGCAAAATTTGTGCAGGTCAAACGTATCATTGAGCGTTTTCGCGGACGCGAAGGGAGTGGTGAGCTGGACCGCCGTTGGACTCAAAAGGTGAGTGATGTGCGTAACAGCTTTCTCTTCTCTGCCTCAGAGCGCTGGCGCGAGGATGATCGCGAACATGAGCACTACACCGATAGTGGGGGTAAGTCTGGCGGACAGAAGGAGAAGCTCGCCTACACGGTGTTGGCCGCCAGCCTCGCCTATCAGTTTGGGCTGGAGTGGGGGGCGACCCGCTCCCGTAGTTTCCGTTTTGTGGTGATTGATGAGGCCTTCGGGCGTGGCTCCGATGAGTCGGCACGGTTCGGACTGAGGCTCTTCAAGCAGCTCAATCTGCAACTGCTGATCGTCACTCCGCTGCAGAAGATCCATATCATTGAACCCTATGTTGCCAGTGTCGGCTTTGTCCACAATGATGAGGGACGGGAGTCGAAGCTGCGTAACCTCACTATCGATGAGTATCGCAGTGAGAAGGCGGCGCGTACAACAAGTACCTAACAAAGAGAAATATTATGGACTACAATTTATTGAATGAGGCGATACAGGATGCCTCCCCCTTTGACCTGTTTCGCCTGCGCATACTGATTGATCACCTGCTCGATGACCCGCAAACCATTCTGCGGGTTCGCAACCAGCTGCGTCCGGGAATGGTCACCAGTTTTTTTGATCCAGACAAAAACTGTATGGTCGATGTCACCATCACGGTGGTTAAACGTACCCATGTGCTGGCCACCGAACTGGAGAGTGGGAAACGCTGGAATCTTCCAATCTATATGCTCAACCTGGAGCAGGTGGTCACTGAAGTGGCACCCACCACTACAGGGGTGCTGGATCGAAACTCACTGTCTGTTGGCGACCCGGTAGGGTTTCGTGGCCGTGATGGTACGCTGATTTATGGTGAGGTGGTCAAACTCAACCCTAAACGTGCCAAGATCCGTACACCGGATGTGATCTGGAATGTCTACTACCGTTCTCTGTTTCCGGTAATTGACGGAGAGCAGGAGACACGTCATCGCATCATCGATATGGAGCCGCAACAATCGCTGCTGTAACCCCATGGACTACCCCGGATGAGATCCGCAAGATTCTGCTGAAACGGTGGCAACAAGGACTCTTTCTTGCTGCACAGGTTGATGGTAATGAATCGCTATTCCCCTGGTGTCTGCGCCTGAAGGGGCCCAATAGTCATGCATTAGGGGAGTCATTTGATGAGGTGCGTAGCTGGATTCAGCAGCTGCAGAAGATGGAGAAAAGGAGAGAATGCTCTATTCAGTGGAAAACAGTCCAGCATCGGCAGATTGGTGAAAATAGGATTCCGCAGAGCATCTGTTTCGAGAGTGAAGAGGCGCTGTTGCGCATGATTGGCAAGCTTGGCGAGGCTGAGCGTTTTCAGTACGATGCCTCCCGTCTGCTGGAGCACTTTCCGCAACTGCGTGACTGGGTCATTCGCTATCCCCACAAAATCCTTCTGCATCATCAACAGTGGGAGAGCATTATCACCGTTATCGAGTGGTTTCTTAGCCACCCGCAAGCGGGAATCTACCTGCGTCAAATTGATCTTGCTCAGATCGATACCAAATTTATTGAACAGCATCGCAAGGTTCTGACGGAGCTGCTCGACCAGACTCTTCCAGCAACAGCAATCAATAGTGAATACACCGGTATCAAGGGGTTTGAGTCACGCTATGGATTGCGTAGTAAGCCTCTGCTGATCCGCTTTCGTATTCTTGATCCAGCACTCCGGCTCTCCGGTCTTTCTGATCTGACTCTTTCGGTTGAAGAGTTTGCAGTACTCGATCTTGGTGTTGAAACAGTCTTTATTACAGAAAATGAGATTAACGGATTGGTCTTTCCTGAATATTCAAAGAGTTTGGTGATCTTCGGTCTGGGTTATGGACTGCAACCGCTGCAACAGGTGCTATGGCTGAAAGCATCAGAAATTTACTACTGGGGAGACATCGATACCCATGGTTTTGCCATGCTGGACCAGATTCGACACTACCTTCCACAGGCCCGATCGATGCTGATGGATCGTCAGATACTGCTGCTGCATCGCCAGTTCTGGGGCCGTGAGCAGCACCCTACCCAACGTATGTTGAGGTATCTCAATGAGGAGGAACAGCGGCTCTATCAGCAGCTGCTCAACCACAGCCACGCAACCAATCTGAGGCTGGAACAGGAGAGAATCAGTTTTCCGGCACTATTGCAGGCACTGGATGTCTGTCGTAAGAGCTGAATAGTGGGTGAAAAAAAAGTATACTCTGGTGATGCACTTCGCTATTCGGGCAAGTCGGGATAAAAGAAAGCAGTCTGAGATTCAGAGAATTAAACTCGTCTGTTCGCCGCTGTTGCAGGGCACAAACTCCAAGATCTATCTGTTTGGCTCTTATGCAACGGGGAGCTTCTCTTCATTGTCTGATGTTGATGTGTTAATTGTGACAGATCATGAAGATGCAGCCCGTTCCTGTGCAGCACAACTTCCGGGAGATACGGTGGTGACTACTCCAGAGGCTCTTCAGCAGAAGCGAGAGCACTCACTCTTCTGGAAGAATGTGGATCAGGAGAAGGAGGTGATCTGTGAATACAGTGAGTGATCATCTTTTGTGGCTTCGTCAGGCAGAGCAGGACCTGCAGCAGGCAAAGGACTCTATGCGTGCAGGGCGCTATGAGTGGGCGGCCTATGCGGCACAACAATCTGCAGAGAAAAACCTGAAAGGTATTCTGATTTTTGCAGGAGCCAAATTTGAATACACTCATCAGCTTGTAATTTTGGCGAGACAGATTGAAGAGGCGGGGATTTCGATTGCGGATCTGCCCTCACAGGACGATCTTTTGATGTTGGCAGAACAGAATCAGCTTGCACGTTACCCGATGAATGATCTTGCTCCAAGAGATGCGGTAACCGAGAATAGAGCGATAAAATCAATCCAAACTGCGAAAGTGGTAGAGGCGTTTGTTGGTTCTCTCCTGTAAGTGTATCCCCTGAAAAGATGCAGTGTTTCACTGAACTGTAAAATTAATGGCTAATATTCAAGTCTTCCCCGTAGACCTTTCCGGGTTGGAAGAGTAGAATTCGCACTCAATCTCTCGTCCTGAGAGGAACGGTCCGAATGGAATTATTAGTAACGGGATTCATATTTGTGTAGGCGCTAGTAAGCGGCTGATAAATATAGAGGGTCCCGTTTTTTATGTGCGAAGATTGAACTATGACAACACCTGCTATTCTTGCTTTGGAAGATGGGAGTCTCTTTTACGGAGAGTCGATTGGTATTTCTGGTGAAACGGTGGGTGAGGTAGTCTTCAATACCGCACTGACTGGCTACCAGGAGATCCTTACGGACCCCTCCTATCTGCGTCAAATTGTGACGCTCACCTATCCCCATATCGGTAATGTTGGCACTAATGCAGAGGACGAAGAGTCTGCCGGTGGTGTGATGGCTGCTGGACTGGTGATTCGGGATCGTTCACAAATCACCAGTAACTGGCGCAGTACTGAAGATCTCACAGATTATCTGGTTCGCCACAATACGGTTGCAATTGCCGGGATTGATACCCGTCGCCTTACCCGTATCTTGCGAGAAAAGGGTGCACAAGGTGGGTGCATAGTGGCTGGCGAGAATATTGATGAGCAGGCCGCTGTTGAGAGTGCGAAGAATTTTGCTGGACTGCAGGGGATGGACCTTGCAATTGAGGCAACGACAAAAACTGAATATGATTGGGAGCAGGGGAGCTGGACACTGGAGGGCGGCTTGCCTGATCCGGTTGAAAATCCCGCTTCACTGCCTTGGCATGTGGTGGTATACGACTACGGAGTAAAGCGCAATATTCTGCGTATGTTGGTAGATCGTGGCTGCCGTCTGCAGGTGGTTCCAGCGGATACACCGGTAGAAGAGGTGCTGTCACGCAACCCGGACGGGATCTTCCTCTCTAATGGACCGGGTGACCCTGAGCCTTGTGACTATGCACAAAACAGTATCAAACGTCTTTTGGGCGAGAAAATGCCTCTATTCGGGATCTGTCTAGGACATCAGCTGCTTTCACTGGCGAGCGGCGCCAAAACCTTAAAGATGAAGTTTGGCCATCATGGTGCCAACCATCCTGTGCAGAAACTGGGTGGGGGCGAGGTGATGATCACCAGTCAGAACCACGGTTTTGCGGTAGATGATCAGAGCTTGCCAGAGTGTCTGGCAGCTACCCACCGTTCACTGTTTGATGGATCACTGCAAGGTGTGGAGCGTACCGATTGTCCAGCTTTCAGCTTCCAGGGACACCCTGAGGCGAGTCCTGGGCCACATGATGTAGCCCCGCTATTTGACCACTTTATCGAGTTGATGCAGCAGCGCCGGGACGCAGCTGCCGAATCTGCAGAAATGGGAGCCAAGTAATGCCAAAGCGTACCGACATTAACAGCATCCTGATTATTGGCGCAGGACCGATCGTTATCGGTCAGGCGTGTGAGTTTGACTACTCGGGTGCACAGGCGTGTAAGGCGCTACGGGAAGAGGGATTTCGGGTTGTTCTGGTCAACTCCAACCCTGCAACTATCATGACCGATCCGGAGATGGCCGATTCGATCTATATCGAGCCAATCCACTGGGAGACGGTCGAGCGGATTATTGAAAAAGAGAGACCGGATGCACTGCTTCCAACCATGGGGGGACAGACCGCATTGAACTGTGCCCTTGACCTGGAGCGGGAAGGGGTGCTGGAGAAGTACAGTGTTGAGATGGTGGGTGCGACCCGTGATGCCATTGACAAGGCGGAAGATCGCGAACGTTTCCGGGATGCAATGCACAAGATTGGCCTTGATACTCCGGAATCTGCCATTGCTCATAGTCTGGAAGAGGCGCAGCAGGTGCAGATTCCACTCGGCTTTCCGGTCATTATCCGTCCCTCATTCACCATGGGGGGTAGTGGTGGTGGTATTGCCTATAACAAAGAAGAGTTTATTGAGATCTGTGAGCGTGGTCTTGACCTCTCACCAACCAACGAGCTGCTGATCGAAGAGTCGGTATTGGGGTGGAAAGAGTATGAGATGGAGGTGGTGCGTGACCGCAAGGACAACTGCATCATCATCTGTTCGATTGAAAATTTTGATCCGATGGGGGTTCATACCGGGGACTCCATCACCGTTGCACCAGCACAGACGCTGACAGATAAGGAGTACCAGATCATGCGTAACGCCTCACTGGCGGTACTGCGTGAGATCGGTGTTGATACCGGTGGCTCCAACGTACAGTTTGCGATCAACCCTGAGAATGGGCGCATGATCATTATTGAGATGAACCCACGCGTATCGCGCTCTTCGGCTCTGGCCTCCAAGGCAACCGGCTTTCCGATTGCCAAGGTGGCGGCAAAACTGGCAATTGGTTACACACTGGATGAGCTGCAGAATGAGATTACCGGCGGTTCAACCCCTGCCTCGTTCGAGCCATCCATTGACTATGTAGTCACCAAGATTCCACGTTTTACCTTCGAGAAGTTCCCGCAGGCCGATGGCACTCTGACCACACAGATGAAATCAGTCGGTGAGGTGATGGCAATGGGTCGTACCCAACAGGAGTCCTTGCAGAAGGCGTTGCGTGGTCTTGAAGTGGGGGCCGATGGTTTTGATGAGAAGATTGCACTGGATGCGGAAGATCTCACCGAGGTACTGCGCAAGAGGTTGCGGGTGCCGGGTGCAGAGCGCATCTGGTATGTGGGTGATGCTTTCCGTGCTGGATGGAGCATGGAAGAGATCTTTGAAGAGACCCAGATTGACCGCTGGTTTCTGATTCAGATCGAGGATCTGATTAAGGATGAGGCACAGGTGAAATCGGGTGGCCTCGCAGGACTGGATGCGATGATGCTACGTCTGCTGAAGCGTAAGGGCTTCTCGGATCGTCGCCTCGCCAAGCTGGTCAATAGTGATGAGTATGCGGTACGTGCTCACCGTCACCAGTTAGGTGTACGTCCGGTCTTCAAGCGGGTCGATACCTGTGCTGCCGAATTCCCGACCAATACAGCCTACATGTACTCCACCTATGAGGAGGAGTGTGAATCCAACCCTTCGGACAACAAGAAGATTATGGTACTGGGCGGTGGACCCAACCGTATCGGTCAGGGTATCGAATTTGACTACTGCTGTGTACACGCGGCATTGGCAATGCGTGAAGATGGCTACGAGACCATCATGGTCAACTGTAACCCAGAGACGGTATCGACCGACTACGACACCTCGGACCGCCTCTATTTTGAGCCTCTAACACTGGAGGATGTGTTGGAGGTGGTGCATAAAGAGCAGCCTGTTGGTGTCATCGTACAGTATGGTGGTCAAACTCCACTGAAGCTGGCAGCTGATCTGGAGAAGGCGGGCGTGCCTATTATTGGCACCTCACCGGATGCGATTGATTTGGCAGAGGATCGAGAACGCTTTCAACAGGCTCTCAATAAACTGGGACTGTTGCAGCCACCCAATCGAACAGCGCGTGCCGATGATGAGGCGCTGAAGCTGGCAGAAGAGATTGGCTACCCGTTAGTGGTACGTCCCTCCTATGTATTAGGTGGTCGCGCGATGGAGATCGTCCATGATGCCGAGGGGTTGCAGACCTATTTCCGCGAAGCGGTGCAGGTCTCTAATGAGAGCCCGGTGTTACTGGATCGTTTCCTCAATGATGCCGTTGAGGTGGATGTGGATGCGATCTGTGATGGTGAAGAGGTCTTGATTGGTGGGATTATGCAACATATCGAGCAGGCGGGTGTCCACTCGGGTGACTCAGCCTGTTCATTGCCTCCGTATGATCTCACTGAAGAGATTCAGAACCGCCTGCGTGAACAGACTCGAGCAATGGCGCTGGAGCTGAAAGTGCTTGGTTTGATGAATGTGCAGTTCGCTATTCAAGGTGATCTGATCTACGTGCTGGAGGTCAATCCTCGTGCTTCACGTACCGTACCGTTTGTCTCTAAGGCAATCGGTCGTCCGCTGGCTAAGGTTGCGGCTCGTTGCATGGCAGGACAGAGTCTGAAAGTGCAGGGAGTCACCGAAGAGATGATTCCAAAACACTACTCGGTCAAAGAGGCCGTCTTCCCCTTTGTAAAATTCCCCGGAGTTGATCCACTGCTGGGGCCAGAGATGAAATCTACTGGTGAGGTGATGGGAGTAGGTAAAAGCTTTGGTGAGGCCTTTGCAAAGTCTCAGTTGGCTGCGGGCGGCCCACTGCCCCGGTCAGGTCGTGCCTTTATTAGTGTACGGGCCAGTGACAAGCAGCGCGTAGTTCCGGTGGCCAAGACGTTGGCAGATGCGGGTTTCGAAATTGTCGCAACCCGTGGCACAGCCAAGGTATTAAATGAGGCCTCAATCCCCTGCCAACGTATCAACAAGGTGGAAGAGGGGCGCCCTCATATCGTAGATCAGATTAAAAATGATGAGATTGATCTGATTGTTAATACCACGGATGGCAAACAGGCCATTGCAGACTCCTACTCCATTCGCCGTGAGACGCTTAACCATAAAGTCACCTACTTCACCACTATAGCGGGTGCACAGGCGATGGCGTTTGCACTGTCTAATCTGGATGACCGGGAGGTCAACCGTCTTCAAGATCTACATGAGGGAAATTAAATGAACAAAATTCCACTGACTGTACAGGGTGCAGAGAAAATGCGTCAGGAGCTAAATCAACTGAAGACCATAGATCGTCCTCAGGTGATAGATGATATTGCAGAGGCGCGTGCCCATGGTGATTTGAAAGAGAATGCAGAATATCATGCAGCTCGTGAACAGCAAGGGTTTATTGAAGGGCGTATTCAGGACCTGGAAGCAAAGCTTAGTAATGCACAAGAGATTGATATCTCTTCGTTACCACAGAACGGTAAGGTGGTTTTTGGGGTAACGGTAGATCTTGAAGATGAAGATAGTGGCGAAGCGGTCACCTACAAAATTGTGGGGGATGATGAGTCCAATATTAAAGAGGGGAAGATCTCCGTCAACTCACCCATCGCACGGGCGATGATTGGTAAGGAGGAGGGTGAGGTTGCCGTGGTGCAAGCACCCAGTGGAATCCGAAACCTGGAGATTGTTGAGGTCCGTTATATCGTGTGATTTTACTTTGGGAGCTGTAGTTTGGGTTGTTCAGCTCTGCGATAGAGTAGTGCGACATGACCGATGGTCTGAACCAGAGTGGCTTTGCTCTTCTCAACCATCTCCGCAATCAGCACCTTCTTCTCATCGCGCTCTCCGGCGTTAACCTTTACCTTGATTAATTCATGGTGTTCCAGCGTTTGGTTCAGTTCAGAGAGTACACTTTCAGAGAGACCGTTCCCCCCGATGGTGACCAGTGGATGCAGTTCATGTCCAAGTCCTCGAAGATGTCGTTTCTGTTTTCCGGTAAGATCCATGGGGTTTGATGCTCATTAAGTATTGTGGTGAAGGGCGCGTATAGTAATGGAAGGCCTTATGGAAGGCAAAGTAACAGTTGAGAATAGCGTGTGGCAAAAAGTAAAAGCAGTGGTCGCTGGTTGCAGGAACATTTCAATGATGAATACGTCAAACGGTCTCAGGTGGATGGTTACCGTTCCCGTGCAGCCTATAAACTGATCGAAATTAATGAGAAAGATCATCTGTTGCGCCCTGGGCTGCGTATTGTAGATCTTGGGGCAGCTCCTGGCGGCTGGACCCAGGTTGCTGCACAGAAGGTGGGGAAGAGTGGTGTGGTGGTTGCAATGGATATTCTGGATATGGACCCGGTTGTTGGTGCAACATTTTTGCGGGGGGATTTTCGGGAAGAGTCTGTACTGGAGCAACTGTTAACACTGCTGGGAGGGGAGCCTCTGGATCTGGTTCTCTCAGATATGGCTCCCAATATGAGTGGAATGAGTGCGGTAGATATTCCAAAGGCGATGTTTTTGGTGGAATTGGCGCACGACTTTGCACGTCAGACATTAAAGCCGGGTGGAGACCTGCTGATGAAGGTTTTTCAGGGAGATGGTTTTGACCAGCTATTACAGGGGTTACGTCATGATTTTAGTACGGTGTTGACCCGAAAACCCAAGGCGTCAAGAGGTCGTAGTCGAGAGGTCTATCTTCTGGCTAGAAAATACAGAGGTAGCTAGGGAACCTCTGAACAAGTCTGGGTAATTTGAATTACGTCCATAGTGTCCAAGATCAAGGCGAAGATCGCAGCCAATAGCAGGCTATTAGCAAGGTT
>DUYW01000041.1 GCA_013349825.1 Gammaproteobacteria bacterium
CCCCCGTCGAGCCTCAAGCCCCTCCCTTGGCTCAACCGGCATCACAAGAGACACCTTTTGTGGCAGGAGCGGGTGCAGGAATGAAGCTTAAGGAGCAGGAGACACAGATGATTTTGGATGCCCTGGAAAGTTCTGCTACAAGACAGGAAGTCTCTGATAAACTAGGCATAAGTCCACGTACACTACGTTATAAAATTGCACGATTGAAGGAGGCGGGGCATCAGATTCCAGGTTAAGGGGCTGTTGTCTGGTCTGGAAATGGATGACTTCTCTGCAGGTTCTTTTTATTTTGAACAGAATGGTGGAATGGCATACTAACTGCATAAAGTAATATAAAGGTGGCAAATGCCAATAAATAGACGATAATAATAAGTGTGATGGATCAAAAATTGAGTAATCAACGACTGAATGGAGTGGAATCGTGAATGATTTAGAGATGAATCGACTGTTGACGCAGATGCGAACCCTATCCAGCGAGGTTCAGGGGAGTAAGGCGAGTGCGCCTGTTTCTGAGTCGAATCCATCGGAAGGTCCTGATTTTTCAGCGCTTCTTAAAGAATCTGTACATAAAGTTAATGAAGTACAGCACGAAGCAGGCAATTTGAAGACCTCATTTGAGCAGGGAGATCCGGAGACCGATCTGGGGCAGGTAATGGTTGCCGTTCAGAAGGCGGATGTCTCTTTCCAGGCCGCAACTCAGGTCCGCAACAAACTGATTACAGCATATCAGGAAATTATGAATATGCAGTTATAATCAGTATGTTATAATGACTTGAAAACTATATAGTAAACCCCAATGGCGCAAGCAGATGCAGCAGTTTTGGACGGTGCTCCAGAACCCGATGAGCCAAAAGGCCCCTTAGAAAAACTAGCCAGTATGCCGGTCGCCCGGCAGGTGAGCGTTTTTGTCGCATTAGCGGCAAGTATTGCCATCGGTTTCTGGGTGGTACTCTGGTCTCAAGAGGCCGATTACGAAATTCTCTTTACCCAGGTCGATGAGCAAGAGATTACGGAAATAATCAGTGAACTGGATACCGCACTCATTCAGTACAAATTGAATGTGGCGACAGGTGCCGTCCAAGTGGAGGCGGGTGAGCTCAACCGGGCGCGACTGTTACTGGCCTCCAAAGGGCTACCCCGTACCGCTGAAACCGGCTTTGATGTACTGGAGAAAGATGACGGCTTTGGTATCAGCCAGTTCCGTGAGCGGGCCCGTTACAACCGGGCAATGGAAGGGGAGTTAGCGCAATCAATTGCCTCAATCCGTAGTGTACGTTCGGCACGTGTCCATTTGGCACTGCCCAAACAGTCTGTTTTTGTGCGTAAGCGTGTCCCCCCAAGTGCCTCGGTCGTTGTCGATCTCTATGCAGGGCGTGTTCTGGAGAAGGGGCAGGTAGCTGCCATTGTCCATATGGTTGCCTCCAGTATTCCCAACCTGGAGTCCAAACAGGTGACCGTGATTGATCAGGCCGGTCGTCTGTTGACCGGGCAAGATGATAGTAATATGGCACTCTCTACAAATCAGCTCGACTTTATGCGTAATGTAGAGCAGAACTATGTAGAGCGGATCCAGAATATTCTGGGACCGATGATGGGAATCGACAGTGTGCGTGCTCAGGTCTCTGCCAAGGTCGACTTCACCTCTGTCGAAGAGACGCTGGAGGACTACACCCCTGAGCAGGGGGCAATCCGCAGTGAACAGTTGAGTGATGAACGCTCGGGTGCGCTGGGAGCAATGGGTGTTCCCGGAGCAATGACCAATAATGCAGAGGCGCTGGATGATGAGGGAAGTTCCTCGATTGAAGGTTTCAATAATTCACGCAAGACACGAAATTATGAGTTGGATCGACTACTACGCCACAGCAAGAAGGCGCCTGGTGTCTTACAGAGCCTCTCGATTGCTGTTGTGGTGGATGAGCCCTTTGAAAAGGTAACACAGCAACCAGCAGCAGCTGAAGGGGATACGCCGCCAGCAGAGGGAGAGGAGGCCGCTGCCCCCGTCGTTGCAGAGCCGGTAAGGCGTCCGTTGACAGATGCGGAGATGGAGACGATTCGTGCACTGGTTAAAGATGCTGTTGGTTTTGATCCGGCGCGTGGTGATACCCTGACGGTTACCAGTGCGCCATTCCAGATTACCAAAATTGAGGCCCTGCCAGAGTTGCCGATTTGGGAGCAGCCATGGTTTATGGCGTTGGCAAAACAGGGAGTAGCCGCACTGATTGTGCTTTCACTGATCTTCTTTGTACTGAGGCCAATGGTCGGAAGTCTGGTTGAAAAACCGGAGCCAGAGGCTGAAACGGAAGGGGGCGAAGAGTTGAGCGTGGAAGAGCAGGTTGAGCAGGCGATTCGTGAACGGGATGAAATTCTCGATGGCACGATGCCGCCAAGCTATGAAGATCGACTGCAGGCTGCTCAGGAAATTGTACAAAATAATAACGAGTTGGCTACAGTTGTATTAAAGAGCTGGACCAGTGGACCCGGTGAAGAGGAGGAAGTGTAATGTCTGAGCCAGATCTGTCACGTTTTAACGGCGTTGAAAAAACAGCAGTATTGCTGATGGCCTTGGGGGAGGAGAATGCCGCCTCAATTTTGAAGAATATGGAGCCTCTGGAGGTTCAGGATCTGGGGCTTGCGATGTCCACATTGCAGAATGTGACAACGGATGAGCTGAGAGGGGTGTTGGGTGCCTTTATTCAGGACACCCAGGGCGCAACAGCTATGGGGATCAACTCAGAGTCCTATATCCGGGATGTGATGTCAAAGACGCTGGGTGCAGACAAGGCAGATAGCCTGCTGAACCGAATGAGTATGGGGGCGACAGGTAAAGGGCTGGAGTCTCTGAAGTGGATGGATGCCAGCTCGGTATCAGAGATGATTCGTAATGAGCACCCTCAGGTTATTGCGGTGGTACTCAACTTTCTTGAGGATGAGCATGCTGCAGAGGTGATTTCAGGCTTCGCCCCTCGTCTACAGACTGATGTGATTCTGCGACTGGCCTCGGCAGAGGGCGTGCAGTCAGATGCACTGATTGAACTCAATAATGTGTTTGACAAGGTTGCCTCCTCCAGTGGAGTAACCTCGAATGATGTGGGGGGTGTCTCCATAGCAGCCAATATCCTCAACTTTGTTCAGGGTGGGGCAGACCAGGATATTCTGTCGGGTATTGAAGAGGTTGATCCTGACCTGCGTCAGGCCATTGAAGATCAGATGTTTGTCTTTGAGAATCTGGTCTCTGTTGATGATCGTGGTATCCAGGCGATGATGCAAGAGATCCCGACCGAGAAACTGGCGATTGCACTGAAGAGTGCAGATGATGAAGTGAAAGAGAAGTTTATCGGCAATATGTCTAAACGTGCGGCAGATATGATGGTCGAGGATATGGAGGTGATGCCTCCGATGAAACTGAGTGAAGTAGAAGTGGCACAGAAAGAGATTATTGCTATTGCCAAGAAACTGGCCGAACAAGGCACCATTGCACTGGGTGGTGCTGGTGGTGATGAGTACGTCTGATGGCATGTGTCAAAAGCAATATTGTCTCGCTCATCCGATCTGATGAGAAAAATGTTGAGCAGGCTCTGGCCTGGGAGGCTCCATCAATTGGTAACTTGTTGGATACGGAGCCGACAGAACCGGAGCTGACTGAAGAGGAGCTGGCACTTCAAAAAGTATTTGATGAGGCCTACCAAGAGGGGCTTAAGAAAGGGCTGGAAGAGGGGCATACAGAAGGTGCTGAGAAAGGGTATCAAGAGGGATATAAGAAGGGGAGTGATGAAGCACTGGCTGAAGTTCAGCAGCAGGCGCTACAGGATAAAGAGGCCCTGCAGCAGCAGATAGATACACTGTTTGAAGGGTTAACACCTCTGTTAGAAGGGCTACAGAGCCCTTTGGAGAATAAGTTGGATGAGACAGTCAATCAGGCGATTGCCTCATTGGCTGTTCAGGTTGCAGAGCAGGTAATCAAGAGTGAGCTGAAAGTGAGACCGGAGCATGTCGTAAATGTGGTAGACAACCTGTTTCAACAGCTACCGATGACAGAACGGGAGGTACGTCTCATACTGCACCCGGAAGACAAGGTGTTGATTGAGTCAGGGCTTGGTTTCTCATCCAATGGTTATCAGTGGGTGATGGAGGGCGATGAGTCAATCTCTCGGGGAGGGTGTCGTGTGGTCTCTAGGAACTTTAGTGCGGACGAGACGGTTGAACACCGTTTACAACAGTCGGTACAACAGATTTTTGGAGAGGTTGACCTCTCACCCGCAGAGTCTGATAAGGTCAGTGAGCCTGAGGCGGAGAGTCCTTCAGCACAAGATGCGGAAGCGACGGAAACAGATGAAGTTCAGGGTGATGAAGCGGTAGAGGCCGGAACACAGGAAGAGCTGGCTCAGGAAGAAGTGACTCAGGAAGAAGTGACTCAGGAAGAAGTGACTCAGGAAGAAGTGACTCAAAAAGAAGTGACTCAAGAAGAGACAGCTCAAAGTGAAGTGGTAGGAGAGCAGACCTCCTCTGATACAGATGTAGCTTCAGAGGAAAAGTTAGAGAGTCAGGATAATCCACCTGAAACTGTTGATCCTGTAACCACCCCTTCGGTTGCAGAAGATGAGAATAGTGTTGAAGCACAAGGCCCGGAACTACATCAAGAGTCCGTTCAAGAACCCAGTCAAGAGCCACAAAGTGTGTCGATGCAACCACAGCAAGAGGTTGCAGACGAACAGCGTGAGGAGTAATTGAGTGGAGCGTTCACCACAACAAAGGACGCGAATTGATAATGCACTGGAGCGGTTACAGCAGCGTGCTGAAATAGACTCTGAGCCGGTCATCAAAGGCCGGCTTAAACGTATGGTGGGACTCACGCTTGAAGCGGTTGGTTGTGAAGCCCCATTGGGCGGGCGCTGTACGGTTGAGCTGGAGGATGGCTCAACGGCTGAGGCTGAGGTTGTTGGTTTCAATGACGAGAGCCTGTTTCTGATGCCGGTCGGAGAGATTCATGGAGTCACACAGGGGGCTCACGTGGTACCAACCAGCAAGCAATTTCAAATACCGGTCGGAGATGGTCTGTTAGGGCGCGTCATTGATGGCGCCGGTAAACCGATTGATGGCAAAGGGGAGATCGAAGCTTTTGAGCACCGTTCTCTGAATGGAAAACCGGTCAATCCACTGAACCGCTCCATTATTCATGAACCACTGGACGTAGGGATTCGAGCCATCAACTCACTGCTAACCGTTGGAAAGGGACAGCGTATCGGTCTCTTTGCAGGCAGTGGTGTTGGTAAGAGTGTACTGTTGGGGATGATGACCCAATCGACAACTGCAGATGTGGTTGTGGTCGGACTGATTGGAGAGCGAGGCCGTGAGGTGCAGGAGTTTATTCAGAAAATTCTGGGTGAAGAGGGGATGCGTAGAGCAGTGGTTATTGCGACCCCGGCAGATGACTCTCCATTGATGAGAATGCATGGAGCGATGTTGACCCATACCATTGCGGAGTATTTCAGAGATCAGGGCAAGGATGTCTTGATGTTGATGGATTCACTGACCCGTTTTGCCATGGCACAGCGTGAGATTGGTCTCTCGGTTGGCGAGCCGCCGGCAACCAAAGGTTATCCGCCCTCGGTGTTTGCAAAACTTCCAAAGCTGGTTGAACGTGCCGGGATGGGAGGTAAAAAGGGGGGGTCGATTACCGCATTCTATACAGTTCTGGTGGAGGGTGGAGACCATGATGAACCGATTGCAGATGCAGCACGTGGAATCCTCGATGGACACTTTGTATTGTCCAGAGAGATTGCCGGTAGTGGGCGTTATCCAGCAATAGATATTGAGTCATCAGTCAGTCGTGTGATGAATGACATCGTCTCTCCGGAGCATGAACAGCTGGCGCGGCATTTTCGGCAGATTTATGGACGTTATACCCAGAATGAGGATTTGATCAGTGTGGGAGCTTATCAGCAAGGTAGTGATCAACGTATTGATGAGGCCATTCAGTATTATCCATTGATGAACGAGTATCTGCACCAGAACCGTGGTGAGGCCGCTGATATCGCCACCAGCATCACCTTGCTGGTGCAACTCTTCCAGAGCCAACAGGGTGCTACTGCAGGGTAGGCGGGTAGACCATGGCAAAGGCAAGCCGTAGCGAACGGTTCAATAGTGTGATCCGGGTTGCCGAGGACGCAGAGCGTAAGGCACTTGCAGAGCTGGTCAAGTGTAGAGAAGAGGTTCAGGGTCAGGAACTCAAACTGGAGGAGCTGATCAGCTATCGAGATGAGTATCACCAGGGGGCACGAGAATCAGTTGGTGTAACATCCGTTCAGACCATTCAAAACCGCTTCTCTTTCATGCAAAAGCTTGAGACCGCAATTGATGGTCAACGCCAGCAGATCGTGACCTGGGGCGACCAGGAAGAGCACTTGCGCAAGATCTGGATTGAAAAGCGGGTTAGATGTCGCGCCTTGAATAAGGCAAGTGAGCAGCGTATTGAGCAGTTTCGCAAAGAGCAGAAGCGTGCAGAGCAGAAAAAGATGGATGACCTTGTTCTGAAGCGTTAGCACCATCTTGATTCATACGAATAGACCCCTTTTTATCAGAGTTTTCATCAGTTGGTACAGTGGTTGCATTGCTTTATCCAGCGAACTTTCGTACAGAGGATAAATGGATGGAATCGATGAGTAACAACCCGCTATTAGCATTACAGAGTAAACAATCTGTAACTAATTCATTTCATAGTGATATTTCACTATCAACAAATAATAATAAAACTACTTCTGAGTCACAGTCAGCTGAAAAGTCGTCCTTCTCAGATCTCTTACAGGAGAAAATTGAGAACAAGCCGAGCAGTAAGAGTGAGACAGAGGGGAATAAGTTGCCGCAAGACGGCAAAGATGAGCGCTCGCAGACGGTGAGTAACCGTGAAGATAAAGATGCTGTCTCTTCTAAAGAGAGTGGAGATGAAGAGGATCGCTCAACGGATGAGCAACATGCAGAACAGCAAAATGAGGAGGCTGCAGAGCATGATGAAGAGGGGGGGATGGACCCCAGATTATTGACTGAAATTGTGGATGAAGAGGCGGGCGAGGAGCTACCGATTGAGCTGTTGGCTCTTCAGCAAGAGATGGATGAAGGTGACGGCTCTATAGAAGAAGATCTACTCCAGACCGCTTTAGTGGGAGAGGTCTCCCGACAGGAATCTGTAGAGACTCAAGGTGGAGTAGCCGCTTCACTGGCTGTTGCAATACAGCAGGATGTGCAGAGGCGTAGCAGTGATGAGAACAGTGATGCCTTAGTCGATGAGATTGATCTGGATGGAGAGATGCGATCCTACCGCCAACAACAGGGACGGGATACAGCACTTCCTCCGGAGTTACAGAAGGGAGAACAGACCATTCAGGTGAAAGAGTTTGAGCTTCAAATGGCGATGAATGCTCTCAAGGGGCAACAAGGTGCCGCCTCGGGTGCAGATGGGCGGATCGCCGCACAAGGGGCAGATTCAGCAACGGGTGCTGTCGGTGAGTCTCTCTTATCGCTCAATTCGATGAACCCCGCATCTGCAGATAAGGCGGTTCAGCTTAAAGGGATGACGGTGCCACCACAGTCTCGTCAATGGGCCTCGGAGTTGGGGGACCGAATTCTGGTGATGGCCGGTAAAAAAATTCAAACCGCCGAGATTCGTCTGAATCCACCCAATATGGGTATTTTGGAGGTGAAACTGGCGATTAATGGTGATCAGGCACAGCTGGTGTTACAGAGTGGAAATGCGAACGTGCGTGATGTACTGGAGTCATCAATCCCCCGCCTTAAAGAGATGCTTGAACAGAGTGGAATCACCTTGGTGGATGTGAATATTGGACAGCGTGAACAGCAGCAGAGTGAACAGGCCGGAGAAGGTGATAAGGACTCTGGTCGTAATGGCCTGGGTGGAACCATTGATGGTGAGATGGAAGATGAGGTGATGTCGGCATCAACCATGGCGGTTGACCGCATGGGGTTGGTTGACTACTACATATGATGCTGAAACCGTAGAAGAGGGGAGTGCAGTTGTTAGAGGGATTACAAGATCGACAGATCATCAGCCTGGTTGTTGTATTGACATCAACGCTGTTGGTCGCAGTGGGCTATCTTGCCTATCGTCTGCAGAGTGCTGCCCGCTCTGCGATGGAGGTTGAAGTTGAAACGGTTCTGGTGACAGATGAGCGCTATTCTGAACTCCTGCTCCAGCTTAACCATATTGAAATAGCCTGTGAACCACTTCAGCATTTAGCGCTTCAGTCTGAACCGCAACTCAGTCAATTTCTACAAAGAGTGGCTACCCGGCTTGAAGAACATGAGCAGAGTGTAGAGCGAGCTGAAATGGAGTTAGAGAATCTCTCTAAGAGTCTCTCTAACAGTCTCTCTAACAGTCTCTCATCATCACCCCCGCTCCAGGGGGGAGAGGCATCGTTGATCGATCAGCAGCGGTTGGAACGTCTGGAGGCGCAGTCAAAATTAATTCGCAGAGATTTACAGAACCTGGATGCCAATATCCATCCGCTTTCAGCAGCGCTGGATGAGGTGCAGCAACTATTTGGTGGTGGTGCCCAGTATGCAATATCAAAAAGAGCTGATGAGGGAGGCTCGGTACTACTCTGTATGGATCATGTGAAACAGATCTCGACCATGGTAAAAGAGGCGTCGCTTGAAATAGACAAGGCGAGTCACCAAGTGCGTCAACTTGAGGTGGATAGTGAAGAGGTTGGAGGGGTGCTGGATGGGATTGGTGAAATTGCAGAGCAAACCAATCTGTTGGCACTAAACGCGGCTATTGAGGCGGCCCGGGCGGGTGAGCAAGGGCGGGGGTTTGCAGTGGTGGCGGATGAGGTGAGAACCTTGGCACAGCGTAGTCAGGACTTTACCGGAGAGATCCGTGAACGAGTTGAGGAGTGGAAAGCGATCTCCACTCTGGCAGTGGGTGCAGCAGGTGTGAGCAGTCGTAAGATGAGCGAGGGGCAGGCACAGCTTCAATCCTTCAGTGAATCATTCAATCAGGTTGTCCAAGAGCGGGGAGAAGCCAGTAATGACCAGCATTTTAAAGAGCAGGTCGATGTGCCGCTCCAACAGATGAACAGTGCGATTGTCGCACTGAAAAATGAGTTGAACCAGATATTGCAGAGAGTGAGTTAAGTTTTCTTATGGAAAAATTTTCTTGAGCAAACCAATAAACATCACCATCACCATCACCATCACCATCACCATCACGTCACCAGGAGCGCACCAGATCGGTAATATTAATGCCTAGTGTTTTGGCATCAATATCGGTCATTCCTGCAGATTGAGTACCGGATACCTGAGTCATCTGTAGTGTTCCGAGAATATTGAGTGGGTTGCCCTGCTCAACAATAATCAGGCGATCACCGGAGTGAATGCCCGCATTGCGTCCGACTGGTAGTGTGATCACATTTCCCTGAATAGAGCGAATGGTCGTTGTCATCGGTTGACAGGAGAGGTGCTCAGCCAGGTCACGAACCTGGGCGCTGATGAGCTTGTGGAATCCTGCACCGGTCTCTGTTGAGAGAAACGCATGGCTGCCCACACGTGTGTTACGTCCAACATAGGTTTCACCCATCAGGCTGATCCCCTCGCTGCTGTTATCGATGGCCTCACCACTCTCACCATCATAGAGAGTGGTCTGGATTTCCAGGTGACGGTTTTGGGCCTTCTCCTGCACCATTCCGATGAGACTGGAAAACCCCTTCATTAAACCACTTTCGGCAAGGTCACCAATAGACTCACGCGTCGACTGTGCAAGTGTGCCGCTTAAAATAAATTGTGCACCGCTCTGTTTGGCAAGCTGCCGTACCTGCTCCTGACGATCATTGAAGTCATCACTGTTGATGGCATATTCACTGAGATTGATCGCATGCAGTGCGGGAGTTTGATTGAGTTGTTGAATCAGCATCCGTGCAAGCCCCTGTTCCACATCGCGCAGATCACTGCTCTCGGAGGAGGCTTGATTGATGAATTGAGTGACACCAATGCGTTTGTTATGAACCAGGGCAGTTGGAGAGCCACAATTGAGTGGGTTATCACTCACCTCGGCAGAGATACGCACATAGTAAATACCATTGTCTTGCCACTCCTGCAGCATATGGACCTGGCCGACCTTGCCTTGAGTACGAATACGCACCGTATCGGAGCGTACCTCAAGATTATTCATGATGGTATCAGAGGTGACCTGTGCACCATTTTCCAGGCTGGCTTGATTCATCGCATCCAGTGTTGCGAGATAGCGAGCGGTAGAGGTGTCGTTATGGCGAATAGGTGCATTGCCTTCGGAGGTCAGAAAGAGTGCTGAGGCACTACCACAGAACAGAAGTGGCGGGAGTAAGGCAATAAGCTTTTTTTTCATGGTCAATCAATCGGCTAGCGGGCATTGTATCGGTAAGGCTCTATTGTATGCGATTGTTCAGCGGGTTTCAGAAGTGTGCGTTGACTTTGGCTCTTTTCTAGCTGATCAAGTTTCTGCATCAGCTGGTCCAGCTGAGGAGAGTTTGGCTCCGCTGCGACTGCAGGGGTCGGGTCAGTACGGTTGATGAGAGAGATCTTCTCCGAAAGCTGTTTGAGGTCACTCTGAATCAGTTGAAGAGAGTGTTGCTGCTGGGAAATCTGCTCATCTATTCGTTGTGTCAAGAGGTCCAACTGCCTAGAGTCTATGGGTCGCTGAGAAGCCGTTGGCTGAAGCTGTTTAATCTCTTGTCTGATCCCCTGTCTGATCTCCTGGCGGATCGTGTCGAGGTTGCTCTGTCCCTGTTCAATGGAGCTTAGCCCGATATTGAGTTGCTCCAGGTTTTGAACCATCTGCGCCATCTTATCTGCTGTGGCCAGGTCGCTTTTTGAGAGCTTCAGAAAACTCTGTTGCTGCTGCTCGGCAATAAATTGCGTGCGTTGATCCAGGATCTGTTGTTGTTCTTGTAACGGTTCAAACTGTAGAGTGATTTCATCCAGCTTCTGTTGTATCTGTTGCTGAGACTCAGCAGTCAGAGAGCGTGAGCGCTCCTCAAAATCAGCCAGTGTCTGCTGCAACTGGGCGAGTTGTGGCTCTGTGTTTTGAATGGCAGTGTCTGTAAAGTGAGGTTGTGTGTTGCCAGATATTGCTACCGAAGAGGTATGACTGTTATCGCCATGAGTCGCCAACTGTTCGGAAAACTGCTGTTGGTTATTGCGAATCTCCAGAATCAGAACGGTGAACAGTGTTGCAAGTGTAAAAAACGATACACTGATAAAAAGAGTGAGGGCCGTCAATAGCCCTTTGGGTGTCGTTCTCTCTTTAGAGGCCATTTCACAATGCCTGACTCTGTGGTTGCATAGAGCCTGCTGTGGTTATGGTTGGTTGAAAGGGTAGGTTCATGATTCCTGTAGTGGGTTAAATGTCGCTCTCTGCCTAGGAGAGCAGAGAGCAGGAGCAATAACCGTTATAGCAAAGAATATATTCCCGGACAGGCTTCTAGTAACTGCCGGCAAGATCAAAGAAATCTTTATCAATAACCATTTCAACAACTGTTTCATAGTTGCCATTGCCGATGGGGTTAATGCTGACAATCTCTGCACCGCGCAGATAGGCATCTACATAGACACGGAAATTATCGTTCTTCGCAACCATGGAGGATACCGTGGTTGAACCATTGACCCGAACACCATAAACCTGCTCAGAAAGTGCCCGGTAAGCGTCCATCTTGGAGGCACGGATGGAGGTCAGCATACGCTGTCCTTCGGTGTAGCCTTCATAGGTGCTCTCTGCACCATAGCCGATGGCCGAGATACGGATGGGTTCAGAGAGGCCGACCTCTTCAGCCGACATGGGGTTGGCTTGAACGGCTCCACTCCATGCTGCAAAGAGTGCAGGGACCAGAAAAAGGGGGGTACTGTTTTTTAGTTTCATTGTCATTGCTCCTGACGGTTTCTAAATATGTAGGGTTATGTTGCTGCTGCCTGTTTATGGGAAAGAGATGCTGCCCTCTCGCAGGTCACCTTCAGGGAACTGTGATCCAGAGCGTTTCCGCGACTTGGAACCAGAGCCTGTACCCAATATCTCATCCAGCTTTTTCTCAATTCTTTTCAAATCCTGTCTCATGTTCTTGACCTGTTTTCCGGCCTGAGAGGCTCCACGGACAGAACGCTTGATGGACGCAGTATCAGTGTTGAGGTTTTCAGCGAGCTGACGAAGGATCAATTGAGTATCCGTGAGCATCATAGAGATCTCTGAAAGTTCGCCATCACCATCCATCTCCTCGAACTCATCACCTTCTTCATCACCTTCCTCCTCCTCTTCCTCCTCATCGCCCTCATCATCATCTTCTTCCTGATCATCCGGTGCCAGGGCTGCCAGCTGTTCACTCATACCGGGTAGCACTTCACTGTGTATCGCTCGCACACTGTTGCTCATCTCTTCAACCATGGCTCCATCGCCACCAGAAGGGAAGAGGATCAGATAGACCAGAACTGCAATGTTAAGAAGGACTGAGAGACCGCCCAGAATGATAGGCAACATACCGCCACCACCTGATTTCTCCTCACCTTCATCCTCTTCATTTTTCTCTTCTTTAGCCATGGTCGTTCTTCTTATTCAGTTCACTGTGATCCGGGGGGTTAGAACAGTTCAACATCGCCATCCTGCATTGAGGATTGTGAGCGGTCACTGCTGTTGGTCTCCAGACTGTTTCGTGCTTGTGAAATGACACCCTGAAGCATGCTTAACTGTTCCTGACACTGACCGCCGTCAACAACATTACCTTGCAGGGTATGAACACCACTATCCATCTGTTCAGCAAATTTCTGCAGGTTTTCGGTCTGTTTATCGAGTTGCTGAAGAATTTGTGACACGATATCTTCAAACTGCAGTGAACGGACGGCAACCGAAACATTGTCATCTACCTGAGAGATCATCCCTGAGATCTGTCCCAGCCTGTCAGAGATTACGGTGTTCATCTTCTCCAGATCGTACATCATATTATCTACCGTGGATTTGGAGCTGAGAGCCTCATTAACATCTTCTGTGGCCACCTTGGAGACAATAGAGCGGACATCATCAATGGTGGTTTTTGCCTGCTCTGCCTGGGCACGAATCTGCTCATTCAACTGGTTGGAGTGGAGAGAAAGTTTACGTACCTCATCGGCTACAACCGCAAATCCTCGTCCTGCATCTCCCGCACGTGCAGCCTCAATGGCAGCATTCAGTGCGAGCAGGTTGGTCTGGTCCGCAATGCTCTTTACATCAACCAGAAGGGTAAAGATTGCCTCAATCTGTCCTACCATCTCATCAATCTTGCCAACAGTCTCTGTACTGCGCTGACCAACATTGGAGAGTTGGGAGACCAACTTTTCCATGACCTGGGTAGTCTCTTTGGAGAGCTGCTGAAAACTGAGTGATTTACTGTTGCTACTGCCATCGCTGTGAGCAAGGCTCTCGATCAACGAGACCACGACATCATGCTCTTGCTGTGTATGGTCGTTGAGATTATTGAAGCTATTGTTCAGGTTGGTAATGGCATCCTTGATAATGTCACGAATATTGGCACTCTTGTCCTGAATGGATGAGGACTCATTGCGCAGGAACAGGCCTACCTCTCCAGTGATACCACTAATCTGAGGAATAATATTGACCGGAGGGGGCGCTGGAGCAGCTACAGGTTCAGGAACCACAATGGCCTCAACAGCTACAGGCTCTGGCTGAGTGGGCTGTTCAACATCTTGTGTATTGTTTCGACTGTTCAGAAAAGCCATTACACCCCATGCGGTTGCTGTAATCGCAGTCAATGCGATTGGGATCGCGCTGGCCCCCAGTAGAATCTCTGAAATGATCGACATCACTGTAATCAGTAGAGCGGGCCAGTACAGCTCAATAAAGTTACTGCTCAATTGTTGTTTTGATTTGTCCATAATTCTACTTCTGCATCCAAATGAAATGGTTGTTGCTAAGTGGCTTATCGGTCACATTAGTTTACTCTTTAGGGGAGACCTGTTTGTCATATTCATGCGATAGGGTCTCCGCTCACTTCCCAGAATGCAATCAGTGTGCCATGTGATTGTGACAACAAATTGGCAGCGTATTAAGCTAATAATAAATAAACACTTAGGCTGCTTTGTTATGTTTTTATGGCAACTGTTTGCTGTTGTTTTGGATACTTTTTAGTGTGATATGACGTTATTCTACGACTAAAGATCATAGGGTTATCATACTCATGAGAGGGCGGTTTGTGCTCAGTCAATCGCAGTAACCTCTGATAAAATGTGAAATTTAAGAGATTCCTTAGAGTGATTTTCCTGAAAGCTGGTAAGCAAAAGCGATCACTTCAGCTACAGCAATATAGAGTGTTTCAGGAATCTCATTGTTGAGTTCAACGGCAGAGAGTAATTGTACAAGTTCAGGCTCTTCATAGAGAGGCACATCATGTTCTTTGGCAATCTCAATAATTTGTTCAGCAATCAACCCTTTCCCTGTTGCCGTGACACGAGGGGCACCATCGCCCTCATAGCGTAGTGCAACTGCAAGATCGAGTGTCTCTTTTTTCATGGGTCGTGTCTCAGCGTTGTGTCAGATTATGCCTTGATCGAGAGTCCGGTTGAACTAAAGGAGGGCGGACGGTTAAGTGAGCTGTCGTTGACTGTTTTCTGTCGACTAAAAAGTGTCCCTATCTCAACCCCCGCAACGGATAGAGCTGTCTGCAACTGCTCAATCTGTTCCGAGATCAAACGGGCCGTCTCCTCTTTTTCTGAGAGGAAATGGATATCCAGCTCCCCTTGGTGGTGGGTTGCTGTTGCAGTAATGCCCCCAAGCCCCGGTGGCTCCAGATTAATTTCGATAGACCAGCGCTCTTTTTCCTCATCTTCAGCCTCCTGATGGTGCCGATAATGGAGAGCGATCTGTTGTGGCTGGTTATCCTGGATAAATGGAATTTCTACGCTCCAGTTACGCTGTTGTGGTTCACGTGAAGCCCCCTCACTCTGCTGTTGAGTGGTAGTCTGGACTGAGGCCTGTAGCGTCTTGAGTTGGTTGAGTTCAATACGGGCAATCATTGAATCAAGTTGACGAACCACTTTCTGGTTCTCGGCCTGATTCATAATTTGTGCCTTGGCCTGTAGCAGAAGCATCTTCAGGTCCCCACTGGGTGCTGTACTACGGTTATTGAGCAGTCGGTTCTCCATAAAAGAGCCGGATTTAGAGATCTGTTGCTTGAGTTCCTTGGGGTTAAAGAGCTGCATCAGGGTCGGGAGCTGCTGTAGCACTCGTTGGATGGCCTCTTGTCCCCCTTTGCCGGTTGCGCTGTTTTGGAGTAGTTGAGTGAGGTTTTGTAGCGCCTGCTGCAGGGGTTGCTGTTTAGGGATCAGTCGCTGGTTTGCGGCTTCAAGTGCGGGAGGAGGGGGCTTGCTGAGAGAGAGGGTAAGCTGAGGTTGGAGTTGAGCAACAGTCAACTTGAGCTGCTCTCCCGTCTGTAGTGGAACCTGGGTTCTGGCTGATACGATACCCTCAGACAGTCGTAGTTCTGCTTTACCGTTCTGCAGATTCATCACCGTTGCATGGAGCTGGTCTCCGACTTTAAGGCGTGCAAGCGGTGTTGCAATACTACTGTTTTGTAATGCTTGGGTGGAGATGGGAGGCTGTATTGTGATCTGGCTCAATGGTGTTGGTACTATTTTTGCTAGGCAGTAGCTGTAGAGCCAATTTTATGACTCACAGCAGATAAATTGAAATTACAAGCTGAACTTTGAGTGTATGACTGAATAGAGATCAGTGTAAAGATTTAATTGAAAATGACGATAAGGCGATAGAGATCACCTACTGAAAAAATAAGCAGGCAAATTATGGCAGACGAAGAGAATGTAGAGGTTGAGGCAGAAGAGGAGCTGGATATTGATTCACTTCTGGATGATGTGGCTGCTGGAGGCTCAGAGGAGGAGGAAACAGAAGAGCTTGATGTAGATGCACTCCTGGATGATGTGGCTGCAGATGAGCCAAATGAAGAGGAAGAATTAGATGTCGATGCGTTGCTTGATGATGTAGCTGCTGAAGAGCCGGAGACTGCAACAGCCGCGGAAGAGAGTGCAGAAGAAGATTTTGATGTTGATGCACTGATGGATGATGTCGCTGCCGGCGAGGTGGGCGGCTTTGATAATGCGACGGAGCCAGAGCCAGCACCAGCACCAGAGCCAGAGCCAGCACCAGCACCAGCACCAGAGCCAGCACCAGCACCAGAGCCAGCACCAGCACCTGTTGCTGCAGCAGTTCCATCGGCTGAATTTGAACAACTGCTCATCAAATTGACAGCGGTAGCAGAGCGGGTAGAAAGTTCTGTTGCAAAAGGCGAATCAGTCAATGTTGAACTGGAAGAGCGTCTTGTTGCCGGGGAGCGAATGGTAAAGGGGATCAGGGATGTCTCAAAAGAGATGAAGGAGGAGCGTCCCTCTCTGGTCAAGGTGGAAAAATCGAGTTCAATGACCATGATTGCGGGTGGAGTGACACTACTACTTTCTGCTGCAGTTCTGGGGTTGATTGTAACCGAAGATAAAGAGGCGGCAACCGAAACTCTGGATGGAGTTTTTGAGACAGTTGAGGGGGTCCATGAGAATGTAAACCTGATCGCAGGGCGTCTTCTGGAGCAGCAGCAACAGATGGATGAAGCGATGGACATGATGGATTTCTTGAAAACCGCTGCTGCGAAGCCCGTCGTTGACTCTGAGAATGAAGATGAAATGGAGACGGCTGCAGAAGAGGGGGAAGAAGAGGTGAAAGAGATTGCCGTCGACTTCAGTGTTGTTGAAGGCAAGATCGATGAGACTCAGCAGAAAATTCTGGCGCTCCACGAACAGCTCAAAAGTACAGAAGGTCGGTACCCTGAATTGAAGAAGCATCTGGAGCAGCTGGTGGTAGGGCAGAAACAGTTGAAGATTGAGCAGGTGAAACTGCTGAGAATTCAACAGCAGATGAGTGATAAAGAGAAGAAGGGTCAAACAATCTACAAGTTCCCGTAACCGACTCAACGGACTTATTAGTCCGCTAACGCCAAAGTATAGATCATACTTTGGCGTTATTTGTGTGAGGGAATCTCTGAACAGCGTATGGCATGGTAATTGCTCAGACTACTCTGTAGACCACCGCTAACAAAAAACTGTCAGAGAGCACTATGTCAAATATTCTTGATAACTATATTGGAATCCATTCACAGGCACTTCAGGTACGCACCAAGAAGACAGAGCTGCTTGCAGCCAATCTTGCCAATGCAGATACCCCCGGATACAAGGCCAAGGACATTGATTTCAGAAAGGCCTTGAGTAATGTGGGTACTGAACGTCTGGACCGAACCCATTCGCAACATTTTGAGTTTGGTGACCAGGGTGCGGGTCGGGTGCAGTACCGTATCCCGACACAGCCGTCGGTAGATGGCAATACGGTGGAGGAGCATGTTGAGCAGGCGGAGTTTCTCGATAATGCAGTTCGTTACCAGGCCACCGTCCAGTTTTTGGGTGGAAAGCTCAACTCACTGAAATCGGCATTTAAAGGCGAGTAGTCGGGTGATTCATACAATATTTACAGGAGTTTCTGATGGCACTTTTTGATGTATTTGATGTTTCATCCTCTGCAATGCATGCGCAGAATGTTCGGCTCAATACAGTAGCCAGTAACCTGGCCAATGCAGAGACTGTTGCCACCACAGAGGAGGAGGCTTACCGTTCCAAGACACCGGTTTTTGAAGAGATTCTCAGTCGGGAGGCAAACCACCCGATGGAGCGAGCCGGTGGGGTCCGTGTAAAGGAGATATCGGTCAGTGATGCACCAATTACCAGACGTTATCAACCCAACCACCCGATGGCCAATGGTGAAGGGTTTATCTATACCACCAATGTAAATCCGGTAGAGGAGATGGCCAACATGATGTCGGCATCTCGCTCTTACGAGAACAATATTGAGGTGATGAACACCGTTAAACAGTTATTAATGCGCACGCTCAATATGGGCAAATAGGGTGGCACCCTGCTTGCATAGTTATCAATAGAAGAGAGCGTACTGAACAGCATAAGTCAGTCGTTTCTGGAAAATAACCCTCCTATTTGGTGAGATCGCATGGAAATCAATACACAAACTGCAGCTGAGACATCTGCACTAACCGCGTCATCCGATTCAGCGGCCACAGTTGCCGCTGCTGAAGCACAGACGCTGGGGCAGACAGAGTTTTTAAAGCTGATGATTGCACAGGTGCAGAATCAGGACCCATTCTCCCCGATGGAGAATGGTGATTTTATTGGTCAGATGGCCCAATTCAGCTCCGTAGACGGCATCAAGAAGATGAATACCTCATTAGAGAGTATGGCGGCAGCCTATAACCATGGACAGAGCTTGCAGGCGGCAACTCTGGTCGGGCGGCAAGTGGTGGCCCCGACTTCAGCGGCAATATTGACCGATGGCAAACCAGTGGTTGGTGAAGTGGATCTTTCAGACAGCACCTCCTCTCTGGTTGTTGAGGTGAGAAGTGCAACCGGTGATCTGGTGCAGAGCATTGATCTGGGGCCACGCTCTTCCGGGCGCGCTCCTTTTGCCTGGGATGGAAAAGATAGTGATGGAAATCAACAGGTTGATGGTAATTATTATGTTGTGGCAAGTGGTCCTGTTGAAGGTATAGAGAAGGAGTTCTCTACCCTGATGGGGCTCGCTGTAAAAAGCGTATCGTTGAGTGGATCACTACAGACGCCTCAGCTTTACCTTCAGGATGGCACGAATATTGGATTAGACAAGGTCGAGCAGATTCATTAATGGATCAAACAGTACTGGATAGCAACAACACTTTAAGGATTAAGTCATGAGTATCGGTCACAGCGGATTAAGCGGCGTAAGAGCAGCAACCTTTGATCTCTCTTCAATCGGAAATAATGTCGCAAATGCGGGCACGGTTGGATTCAAGAAATCGACCACCGAGTTTGCAGACGTGATGTCTGGTCAGGTGGGTGGGGGTGTTGAAGTGACGGACCTGCGTCAGATCTTCAAGCAGGGCAGTGTTCAGGCAACTGGGAATACCTGGGATCTTGCGATCTCAGGTCGGGGATTCTTCAAGGTCTCAGAAGGCAGTGATGACCCGAATGTGGCGGTTAAAGATAATTTCTACACCCGTAATGGTGCCTTTGGGGTGGACGAACTTGGTTATGTGACCAGTTCGGCAGGAATGCGACTCCATATATATGAGGCACGAGGTGAAGGGGATAATGTAGAGTTTCCGGTCTCTACCAATACCACCGAGATTCTGATTGAGCAGAGTGACTCAGAGGCGAAGACTACATCGGGTATGACGGGCACCTTTAATTTGGATGCCAGAGTTTCACCCAGGGGCTCTGCCTATATTGCAGGTAGCGAAGGAACCGGATCTGCGGATGGTAAATCGCTCGCAGTTGGCAGTCAGTTTGTTATCAATGGCAAGACGGTTACGGTTACCGGCCATGCAGAGGCGATCGGAGCAACGGCAGGAACGCTGGATGGAACCGAGGCAATTACTCTTAATGGTGTGACAATTACCACCTCAGGTACACAGTTGAGTGACCTGGTCAATGCGATCAATGATAGTACAGATGTCGCATTGGATGGGGTGACTGCACAGGTGAGTGGTCTGGGACAATTGAAAATTACTGCAGATGAGGGAGACCTGTTGATCGCAGGTGACGTAGATGTTCTGACAAGACTCGGTTTACAATCTTTTGCATCGACTACGATCCCTGCGGTGACGCTGCAGACATTGGCCAATGATATCAATAGTGTTGGAGCAGCAGTCTTGGCCTCTGTCTTGGTGTCTGATAATGATACAGCCAGTGATACCACAGATGATTACAATACTCTCGAATTGAGTGCCAATACCCCAATTACCATTCAGTCGGGAAACACTCAGGCACTGACCGGTGACCCTGCAGATTTAACACGCGACATCCTCTCTTGGGCCGGACTCTCGGAGGGAACGCAGGATGTGGTCTTTAACGGGACGGTTAACCCTTCTCAAGACAATACCTATGACCATTCGGTCACCTATATTGTCTATGATACCCTGGGGTCGAAACAGACCATGAATACCTATTTCCAGAAGGTTACTGAGGGGCAGTGGGAGGTCTCTGTGCAGCGGGTTGATGGATTGGGTAATACTTATCCAGTGGACGAAGAGACCACCTTAAAAGTGGGTACGGTTGAATTTGATGGTTCAGGGGCATTGAGAAAAATGACATCAGGTCAGGCGGGTGCCAGTACCGTGGTCTATGATAACAGCACTGTTCCTGTGGTGAATATCAGTACCAAACTGACCTTTGACTCAGGTAACCCATCGATGGGTGATAACGGTATGGTGAGTCTCGATATTTCAGGAACCAACCAATTTGCCGGCAAATTTAGAATCATTGATTTAGGTCAGGATGGTTACTCAAGCGGTGCATTGACCGGTGTCGATGTTGATGAGGATGGCATTATCCGTGCGAGCTACACCAACGGCAATACCAAAGAGTTGGGTATGATCGCACTGTTCGAATTCAATAATCCACAGGGGTTGCGACAGGAGGGTGGCGTGCTCTGGAAAGAGACCAATGACTCGGGTGAGGCTCGACCGGGTGAGCCGGGTGAGTCGATTTATGGACGCATTAAATCTCAGGCGCTGGAGTCCTCTGCGGTGGATGTGACGGAGGAGTTGGTGAGTTTGATTACCGCACAACGGAATTTCCAGGCCAACTCAAAGATGATCAGTGCCAGTAAAGAGATGAATCAGGTTGTATTGAATATCTAAGGAACCTCTGAATAAGTCATGTGTAAATGCCTAACGCCCATAGCGCCCAATATCTTCGTTGAAAACCTTGCTAATAGCCTGCTATTGGCTGCGATC
>DUYW01000042.1 GCA_013349825.1 Gammaproteobacteria bacterium
TCATCAGCGGATTTGGTTACTGTGCCGCCAGAATTGATGTCCAAGTTTCAGATTAGTTTCTTTTCTGATCCAGTGGACGCGGCGTTTAAGGCGCTGGGGGTAAATTAAGACTGCTCCACATCTATGTCAGTTATTACGGCTTACACCTCGAGACAAACACCCAGTTGCTCAGCAGCACTGCGCATCTTTTTATCCAGTGTTGCGAGTGGCAGGTTCTCACTCTGTGCAAGATAGAGATAGGTCGCATCGTAGCTGGTGACTTGGTGTTGCTGTGAAAATAGCAACAGCTCATGGTTGTTGATCAATGGGTGTTTGTTGTAGGTGGTGATGTTGAGTGGGCTGATGGTTTGCAGAATATGAGACACTTGCTGTTCGCTTATTTGCTTCTTCCGTTGCGCTATCAGTAGTACATTCATCACCTCTAGGTGCCAGAGTGGAGGGACAATAGCCTGCTGTTCGATCAGTAGATCCAGTACGCGCCCAGCGTAGTGATCCTCTTCATCTGGCAGGCACCAAGCCAGTGTAACGGAGCAGTCGAGTACAAACATTAGAGACGACCTGTAGTGCGGTATTCGCCAATCTCTTTCTGGGTCAAGTTGAGTTTTTTCAGTGCTTTGACGGCCTCAACGGCAGCTTTTGGATCCGTAGACTCTTCGCTGTAAGGGATGATCTTTGCGATCACCTTTTTGTGTTTGGTAATCAGTATCTCCTGTCCCTCCTCCACTTCTCGAAGGACTCCGGCAAAGTGGGTTTTTGCCTCGTTCGATTGCATAGTTAGCATGACTGGTCTCCTGAAATTCTTTATTTAGACCAGTCTATACCGGTTGAATTGTGTGTCAACCACTCTGTTAGGATCATGTAGTAGCAACAATTGGATCGATACTTCTGATTGACCTCACTGTAATGGGTGAATATGGTTGGCAATAGATTAAACCAAGGAGCATGAGTGATGGCAATGATGGATGGAAACGAGGCGGCAGCACGGATTGCACACCAGACCAATGAGGTGATTGCGATCTATCCCATTACTCCAGCATCACCTATGGGGGAGCTATCCGATGCCTGGTCTGCCGCAGGACGAGAGAATATCTGGGGCAGTGTGCCTAAGGTGATCGAGATGCAGAGTGAGGCGGGTGCCGCTGGTGCCATCCACGGTGCGTTGCAGAGCGGGGCACTGTCTACCACCTTTACAGCCTCGCAGGGGCTGCTTCTGATGATCCCCAATATGTATAAGATTGCCGGAGAGCTCACTCCAACGGTGTTTCATGTCTCCGCTCGTACTATCGCTACCCATGCGCTCTCGATCTTTGGTGACCACAGTGATGTGATGGCGGTGCGTGGTACTGGATTTGCGATGTTGGCGGCCAGTTCGGTGCAGGAGGCGCATGACTTTGCGCTGATTGCGCAGTCGGCTTCACTCTCTTCCCGAATTCCATTTCTCCACTTCTTCGATGGTTTCCGTACCTCGCATGAGATCAACCAGGTTGATGAAATCGGGCTGGAGGCGATCCACGCAATGATGGGGGAGGCGCGGGTCCAGCAACATCGACAGCGTGCAATGAACCCTGACCACCCTGTGGTACGGGGAACCTCACAAAACCCGGATACCTTTTTCCAGCAACGCGAATCGATCACCCCATGGTACCAACAGGCCCCCAATATCGTTGAGGCGACTATGGAGCGCTTTGCCCTGCTAACGGGGCGCCACTATCGCCCCTTTGAGTACCTTGGTGCAGCGGATGCAGATCGGGTGATTATCCTGATGGGTTCCGGTGTCGGTGCGGTAGAGGAGACCGTAGAGCACCTGCTCGCAAGAGGGGAGAAGGTGGGGGTGATCAAGGTGCGGCTCTATCGTCCCTTCTCTCCGAATCACCTGTTGGCGGTGCTGCCCGAAACCGTGAAGCAGATTGCGGTACTGGATCGCATCAAAGAGCCGGGAGCCGATGGCGAGCCACTCTATAAAGATATTGTGACTGCATTGGCGATGCACAGTGGCTCTGGGGCGCTCTGGCCGCAACCGATGCCAAAAATTGTGGGTGGTCGTTATGGCATCTCCTCCAAGGAGTTTACCCCTGGCATGGTGAAGGCGATCTTTGATATGTTGGTGATGCAGCCCAAACCCTCGTTCACCATCGGTATTGAGGATGATGTCAGTGGCAGTAGCCTGTCGTGGGACAACAGCTTCCGCCCTGATGCGGTAGCGCAGCAGTTCAAGGCGCTCTTCTATGGTCTGGGGAGTGACGGTACCGTCAGCGCCAACCGCAACGCGATCAAGATCATCGGGGAGCACTCCGACCACTATGGACAGGGCTACTTCGTCTACGACTCCAAGAAGACCGGTGCGGTGACCGTCTCGCACCTCCGTTTTGGTGCTGAACCCATTCGTTCCTCCTACCTGATTACCCCCGGTGAGGCGGATTTTGTCGCCTGTCACCAAGAGCGTTTTCTGATCCGTTACAAGATGGTGGAGATGGCAAAGCTGGGTGCGGTTTTTCTGTTGAACTCCAACCAGCCTGCAGACCAGGTGTGGGACACACTGCCGCGCAGTGTGCAGCAGACCATCATTGAGAAACAGCTACGCTTCTATGTGATCGATGCCGTGCAGGTGGCAGCAGATGCGGGGATGGGTAAGCGCATCAATACCGTAATGCAGAGCTGCTTCTTTGCGATCTCTGAGGTGCTGCCACGGGAGGCGGCGATTGCAGCGATGAAACAGGCGGTGCGTGACAGTTATGGCAAGAAGGGGGAGGCGGTGGTGCAGCAGAACTTTGGTGCGATTGATGCGGCGCTCAACCACCTCTATCGGGTTGAGGTGCCAGAGCAGGCGACCTCCACCATCACCCTGCCTGCCCCCGTTCCAGCGCAGGCCCCAGAGTTTGTGCAGCAGGTGACAGGACGTCTGATTGCCGGAGAGGGGGATCAGCTGCCAGTCAGCGCCTTTCCGCTGGATGGTACCTGGCCGGTGGGTACCACGCAGTGGGAGAAGCGCAATCTCGCCTTTGAGATTCCTGTGTGGGATGAGGGTATCTGTATCGACTGCGGAAAATGCCCGTTTGTCTGCCCGCATGCGGCGATTCGTAGCAAGGTGTTTGACTTGGAGCATGCTGCGGCCTCACCTGAGGGGTTCAAGTACGCTCCTGTGAAGGGTAAGGAGTTTGCCGCAGAGACCCAGATCAGCTATCAGGTCGCCCCAGAGGACTGCACCGGTTGCGGCCTCTGTGTGGAGATCTGTCCGGTTCATGACAAGGTGAACCCAGAGCATAAGGCGCTGGATATGGTGCCGCTGGAACCCGTCCTGTTAGCGCAGGAGAAGTGTAGTTGGGCATTTTTCAAGGGTCTTCCCGAGTATGACCGCACCTTGGTGCGCGCCTCTACCTTGAAAGGGGCGATGCTGTTCCAGCCGCTGTTTGAGTTCTCTGGTGCCTGTACCGGCTGTGCCGAGACCCCCTATGTGCGTCTTACCAGCCAGCTCTTTGGTGAGCGTATGGTGGTAGCGAATGCGACTGGCTGCTCCTCTATCTATGGCGGCAATCTGCCGACCACCCCGTGGACCGTCACTACCGAGGGGCGTGGGCCGGCCTGGAACAACTCGCTGTTTGAGGATAATGCTGAGTTTGGTATGGGGATGCGGGCAGCACTGGATCACCAGCTCGATGAGGTGACAGAGCGGCTACAGGCGATGCGTGAGCAGCTTGGCGCGGAGCTGGTGGATCAACTGCTGAGTGCAGAGCAGAGCAGTGAGAGTGGGATCTACCAACAGCGCCAGATGGTTGCAGCACTGAGTGATCGTCTCCATCAGATCGATAGTGATGACGCGCATGCACTGAGTGAGTTAATTGAGGTGCTGGTACGGCGCAGTGTCTGGATCATTGGTGGCGATGGCTGGGCCTATGATATCGGCTTTGGTGGGGTAGACCATGCGTTGGCCTCTGGGCGTGATGTCAATATTCTGGTGCTCGATACCGAGGTCTACTCCAATACTGGTGGACAGACCTCCAAGGCGACACCACGTGGTGCGGTGGCCAAATTCTCTGCTGGGGGGAAAACCTCAGCCAAGAAGAACCTCGCCGATATTGCGATCAGTTACGGCAATGTTTACGTCGGACAGGTCGCCTACGGGGCCAAGGATATGCAGACCCTGAAGACATTCCTTGAGGCGGAGTCCTACCTCGGTACCTCAATCATCATCGCCTATGCCCCCTGTATCGCACAGGGTGTAGATATGACGGAGAACCACAGTCGCCAAAGAATGGCGGTAGAGAGTGGTCACTGGCCACTGTTCCGTTATGATCCGCGTCGGCGAGTGCAGGGTAAGAACCCAATGCAACTCGACTCCAAAAAACCTACGCTCCCCTATGCTGATTTTATGAAAGGGGAGGGGCGTTTCAGTGCGCTCATGCGTAGTGAGCCAGAGGTGGCTACCGCACTGCAACAGCAGGCGCAGGAGGAGGTGGATGAACGCTTCCAGCGTTATCAGGTGTTGGCTGAGTAGGGGTGTTAAAGATGCTCAACGATGCTCAACGATACTGCAGTCCACAGTGAAACCGCTCAATTTTTGTCCCCTCTGTGCAGTCAGGCACAGAAGCGGGGGCAGAAGATGCAGCGCTGGCATTAGAATTTAGGGCGACACCCAGATTGATCATTGCTGCGACTACCACAACGCCTGTGAGTGAACTTAAGGTGTAGATAACTCTCTTTTCAATCTTGTTCATAAATAGACTCCCTGGCTGTATGTCACTGCATGGTGCAGTGGCTATATAGAAGGGTTACAGCAAGAGGGGTGCCACTCTCTAAGGGATCTCTTATCTATCGGTGAGGATATTCTAGTGTGCTATATGTATCAATGGGTTGTTTGTGCTGAGTGGTGAGATCTTGACTGCTGTAGTGGGCGGGAAAGATTCCGCAGGCCTACGTTTGGTCGGTATAACGGTAATCATTGCCGCATTAGTCACCATCTTAAGTCTCTCTTAAGGTGTCATTACTATGATTCTTCTCTCAGCCCCATCACTGTTGTTGGTTAAAGGGGGTATCGATGTCTAATTTAGAGCCGCCTGATAAGAGGCGATGCCTTGAGTTCTAGGGAGCATGATGTAATGTCTGAAGAACGAAACATACAATCTGGATTGAGTGCTCAAGAGTGGAGTGTCAGCCTCTCGTTACAGAATTTTCTAACTCGAATTGTATTACCGCTGGTGCTGGTGTTGTCACTGGGTTCATACAGCATGTTTGTCTTTTCTGAGAAGTTGGTTGAGCAGATAATCTTGGATCAGGTGCAGAAGCAGGCTGAGGTGATGCTGATCGGAGTGAACCGCCAGCTCTATGTTGATGATGTCCGCCTTGAATCGGGGGTGATGGAGTTGCTGTTTCAGCAGGTGATTGAGGAGAGTAAGCAGCACTACACCTTTCTGGTGAATGAGATCTATCTGTATGATCGTGATGGCAGAGTGGTCGCCCATTCAGACGGGACGGCTCACCCCCCCAAAGAGATCAAGGGGAAATATCAACAGGTGCTGGTTGAGGGAACCCCCTACTTAGGGTTGAAAGGCGGCACGGAAAGCAACAGTCGGACAGCGGATATTATTGTGCCGGTCTCCTATCAAGGCGTGGTTGTTGCAGGCTTGGAGGCGGAGTTGGATCTGATTCAGACAGAGCAGATGATCTCTAAGGCAGATGATGAATTTGAAGAGATGATGCAGATCATTATCTTGCTGGTGGTGCTCTCATTTGCGGCAGTGATGTCCTTGTTGCTCTGGTCGAAGCTGGTTCGTCCTGCGCAGAAGCGCCATAAAGTGATGCAGGCATCGGTCAATCAGGCCTATGACGAGGTCAGTGCCAAGGATGATTTCCTTTCCAGTATGAGCCATGAGCTACGCACACCGCTCTCTAGCATCATTGGTTATGGTGAAGTTCTGCGAGATACGCCACTCAATGCTGAACAAGAGAAGATGATCAGCTCTATGAACCTGGCAGGCAAGAGCCTGCTTGCACTGGTGAATGACATCCTTGATCTATCTAAAATTTCATCCGGAAAATTTGAGATTGACCGTGCACTGTTTGATTTAAGTGATGTGACTCAAGAGATGAAGATGATGTTTAAACAGAAAGCAGAGATGCATCATCTACAGTTTGGGTTGGAGGGAGATGTGGCGTGTGCGACGATGCTGGAGGGGGATGGAAGACGAATTGCACAGGTTTTGATCAACTTGATCGGCAATGCGGTTAAGTTTACATCAGTAGGCGGGATCACCCTCAAGGTTACAACGGAGCCGCCTCAAGAGGTCGCGGGGCAGCAGGTAGTGCTCTACCATTTTTCAGTCAATGACTCTGGTATTGGCATGAGTCCGGAAGCGCAGAGCCGTCTGTTTAAGGCGTATGAGCAGGCGGATAACACCATCTCCAGCCGTTTTGGTGGAACGGGGCTGGGGTTACATATCTCCTGGAAGCTGGCTGAGCTGATGGGTGGAACAATTGTAGTGAGCAGTGTGGAAGGGGAAGGTTCCACCTTCGATCTGGTGATTCCATTGGTGGTCACTGATCAGCCTGTAATAGTACGTGCATCAAGGCAGCAGCAGTTGGAGAGCCGTCTGCAAGGGCGGGTGTTAGTGGCAGAAGATACCCCGGAGCTGCAGCTGCTGGAGCGCAAGCTGATTGAGTCAACAGGGGCGGATGTGGAGTTCGCCAATGACGGTGAGGAGGCGGTTGCGATGGCACTAGAGCAGCCTTATGACCTGGTGCTAATGGATATGCTGATGCCTAAGATGGATGGTGTGGAGGCGACCAGGCTGCTGCGTTCTACAGGTCTGGAGACTCCGATCTATGCGCTGACTGCCAACGCCATGCAGCACCATCGTGATCAGTTTGATGATGCGGGGTGTGATGGGTTCTTGACCAAGCCGATTGATCGATTTGCCCTGCTTGAGGTGTTGCGAGCTCATCTTGAAGCGGATGATCGGGAAGGTTCTGCTATAGAGCAGGCCGCATCTGGTTCGCTTGATGATGTGGTTGATCCAGAGATGATGGAGGTTTTTCTGAGGCGCTTGCAAGAGGCAGCCCAGGAGCTGAAGCAGTACTACGAAGATGGTGCATGGGATGAGCTGCGGAGAGTCGTCCATACCTTGAAAGGGACGGCTGCCACCTTTGGTTTTCCGGAGATCACTGCGCTGGCAAAAGAGGCGGAGGAGTGTCTGCTGTCTGAGCAGTGGGATGCTTTAAAAGATGGGGTTGATGCTTTGCAACAAACGATCAAATCTATCTGTTCAGGTAGTGATATGTAACTGTGACAAGGAGAGTGATGATGGATGCGATTGTATGGAATGAGGCAGTACACAGTGTGGGACACCCGTTGATGGATGAGCACCATCAAGTGTTGTTTGATCAGGTGAATCGGTTTGTGGAGCTTTATTGCCAACCGGACCCCAGCAAAATTGACTACTTTAATGCGCTGGTAGCGCTGTCAGATTTTGTGAATTTCCATTTCAGCCAGGAGGAGAGGATGTTGGCGCAAATTGAATATCCCAATCTGGATGGGCAGGAGGCTGAACATACCAAGTTTGTAGATAAGATCGTGGGTTATACCACACGTCTGAATCTACAGGATCTGCCCCAACTGACTGAGTTCTTGGCGCACTGGTTGATACAGCATATTCTGGTTGAGGATATGCAGTATAAAGCGCACGTTCAGCGTGCGGCGGAGTAGATGGTGTCAGCAGATCCTGGGCAGCTGCTCTCCAGTCAGCCAGTCGATCACTCGGCTACCGCCCAGTGTGGTTTCCATCTGCACAAGTAATAGGGGGCAGTTCTTCCGAGGAGAAAAGGGGACAGATTTATTTTATGTGCTGGCTGATTGACGAGGAGTGTAGTAATGCCAAGGGTTGGTAGGGGTAATCGGGGGTTCTTCCAAGTCAATATTTATAAATGGTTGATTTATAGATGGAGGCCGTGCCCGCAGCTGGGACGCTAACACTGCAACATTTTACGCATGCACAGCCTGATCCACGGTGTGGGTAATCCACTTGTTGATGCTTTGCCCCTCTTGAGTTGCCATTGCTGCCACCTCGGCGTGCAGCTCAGGGGGGAGTCGTAGTCGCAACTCCCCAGAGTAGCTTTTACGAGGCTCAATGCCGCGCTCCTCGCAAACCTTCAGGTATTCCTGAATCACAATCTCGAACTGCTTTTTCAGCTTCCCCACGTTTTCTCCGTAGAAAACGTGCGGTGAGGAGTTGATTACGGTGCCGCATAGCAGATTGGTATCGGTATCTACCTCCACTTTGGCGATAAAGCCATTATATCGAATCAGGTTACTCATGGTTTTACTCCATTGGTCTCCAGAAATTTTCTCAATGCAGCCACTGCTCCTTTGTCCATGCAGGGAGAAGGGTGTGGTCGGTGCTGAATCTGAATATCGTTGCTCAGATGGATTGCTACCAGCGATCCCTCACGTTCTTCAAGTTCGGCACCAATTGAGTTCAGCATGGCAATTGTGTCGCTCCATTTTACGTTGCCACTCACCGGGCGCTTGAAGATCAGTTGCAGAGCCTTGCGGTGTTTGGCCTTCATTGTCAAATGATACCATAAAGTGACACCAATACAATGAAAATAAGCACCATAAAAAATCTGTGAGGGGGCCAATACCATAAGGACCAAAAAGGGGACAGATTTATTTTTATGTGCTGGCTGATTGACGAGGAGTGTAGTAATGCCAAGGGTTGGTAGGGTTGTATTGCCTAATTATCCGCATCATATTGTTCAACGAGGACATAATCGGCAGGTTGTTTTTGATTCAGAGGATGACTGCCGCCCCAAGCCCGGGAACCACTGGGACGGTTTAAGCGACCTTAACAGATTCTCGGTAGCTGCTCTCCAGTCAGCCAGTCAATCACCCGACTACCGCCCAGTGTGGTCTCCATCTGCACAAAGCCCATCTCATCCTCGACCACCCCTCCGATGATGGCGGCGTTGTGGCCCAGGGGGTGTTGCTGCATGATCGAGAGCAGGGTCTCTGCATGCGTGGCGGGCGCAATACAGATCAACTTCCCCTCATTGGCAACGTAGAGCGGGTCTAGCCCCAGCAGTTCACAGGCGGCATGCACCGCAGGCTGAATCGGTAGTGCGCGCTCTCGAATGCGCATGCCGGTGCCCGACTGTCGTGCCAGCTCGTTGAGTGTGGTGGCCAATCCACCGCGTGTAGGGTCACGCAGGCAGTGGATCTCTGGTACCGCCTCTACCAGGTCGGCAATCATCCCGTGCAGGGCGGCAGAGTCCGACTCGATGGTGGTCTCAAACTCCAGATGCTCTCGGCTGGAGAGAATCGCTACCCCGTGGTCTCCCAGGGTACCACTCACCAGAATGGCATCCCCGGCTGTGGCGCGGTCACCTGAGATGTTGAGCCCATCGGGTATGGTGCCAACGGCAGTGGTGGTGATAAAGATGCCATCCCCCTTGCCACGCTCAACCACTTTGGTATCCCCAGTCACAACCGGTACCCCTGCCTTTTTGCTGGCAGCCGCCATCGATTGGATGATGCGGTCGAGGTCGGCCAGAGGGAATCCCTCCTCTAAGATAAAACCGGCGGAGAGGTAGAGCGGTTTGGCTCCAGACATAGATACATCATTGAGGGTGCCGTGGACAGACAGCGAACCAATATCACCACCGGGGAAGAAGAGGGGGGAGATGACGTGACCATCGGTGCTGATCGACATGCGTCCAGCAGGGATGTCAAAGGTGGCTTGGTCGTTGGCCTGCCGCAGTAGCTCATTGTCAAAGTGCTCAACAAACAGTTCGTCGATCAGTTGTGCCATGGCGCGACCACCGCTGCCGTGGGTCATGTCGACGTGGCCGTTTTTCAGGTCTAGTTTTGTACTGTAAGGTCTCATGCTCTCTCTCTAAAACGGCCATAGCTCCAGTAGGCGGCGCAGGCCCCCTCGGAGGAGACCATGCAGGAACCCATCGGGTTTTCCGGGGTGCATACGGTGCCGAATAGTTTGCAGTCGCTGGGGCGTTTGGCTCCGCGCAGGATGGCGGGGCACTCACACCCTTTGATCTCTTTCGACTCAATGGGGGGGATGGTGAAGCGCTGTTCGCTGTCGAAGTGGCTAAGGTTCTGCTTGATCCGTAGTGCGCTGTAGGGGACTTGGCCCAGTCCGCGCCACTCGAAGATGGGGCGCAACTCAAACACCTCGGCCACCAGTCTCTGCGCCTTCTGGTTGCCGTCACGGCTCACCACACGGTGGTACTCATTTTCCACCTCGTAGCGCCCCTGGTTGAGCTGCTGAATCAACATCAGCGCAGACTGCATTACATCCAGTGGCTCAAATCCGGCAATCACCACGGGGCGCTGGAACTCTTCGGCAAAGAACTCATAGGGCCGACTGCCGATGATGGCGCTGACATGGGAGGGGCCGAAGAAGCCATCAATCGACACCGTACCGATCTCTCGCACCTCTGGGGATTCGAGAATATTCTGGATCGCAGCGGGGGTGAGGACGTGGTTGCAGAAGACGGAGAAGTTTTTCAGCCCCTCTGCGGCTGCTTGTTGAATGGCGACAGCGGTGGGTGGGGTGGTGGTCTCAAAACCGATGGCGAAGAAGACCACCTCACGATCAGGGTTGTCATGGGCGATTTTTAGCGCATCCTGAGTTGAGTAGATCATGCGCACATCGGCGCCACTCGCCTTGGCCTTGAGAAGGCTGTTTCGGTTGCTGGCAGGGACCCGCAATAGATCACCGTAGCTACAGAGGATGACGTTCTCATGCTCCAGCAGGTGGATCGCCTGATCGATGCGCGCTGTCGGCAGTACGCAGACGGGGCAGCCGGGGCCGTGGACGAAGTTGACGTTCTCCGGCATCAGATCTTGCACCCCATAGCGGAAGATGGCGTGGGTGTGACCACCGCAGAACTCCATCAGGTTGTAGCTGCGGGCGGGATCGGTGGCGTGGGCGATCTTGGTGGCGAGCTTCTGCGCCAGTTCACCAGAGCGGAACTCGTCGATATATTTCATCCCTCCTCCAGAGTCCCCATCTCTGCAAACAGTGCCAGCGTCTTCTCTGCCTCTGCCTCATCGACCTTGCTCAGTGCATAGCCGACATGGAGCAGCACATAGTTGCCCACCTCGACCCCCTCAACCAGTGCCAGTGAGATCTCTTTGCGGATACCGTCGAGTGAGACGGTGGCATTTTGCTGATCGTCGCTGATTTCAATGATCTGGATGGGGAGGGCAAGGCACATGAGCGAATTGTTTCAGTGGTGTGTTTCAGTGGTGGATGGTTAGATCATAACCAACACAGGGATCGATTGCATGGATGATCAGCCTAGCCTGTTGTTCCACATCAATCGATTGGGTGTCTAATTGGCTGAGGGACTGGGCAACAGCCCCTTGTGGGTGGAAGTTCCACTCGGTGGGGGCGAGGATCTGGTAACGCTGAATATGATCTCCATCCACGGTGACATGGTGCAGTAGCTGCCCGCGAGCTGCTTGAGCGACTCCAAACCCGGTGTTCGGCTGGGTGGCGGTGACCGCTGTGGATAGCGTAGGGGTGTCCAGCTGTAACACCAGCTGTGCCAGTTCTGTAAGACGGGCAACGCTACGTGTCAGTAGGCCGCTTCCGTAGTGGTGCTGTAGTCGATCCAGCAGTGGGGTGTGGGTGCGGGTGAGTGGGGAGGTCTCGCAGGCGGTGCCGTTCCAGAGTGGTTGTGCTACAAAGTTGGACTGTTGTAGCTGCTGCTCAAGGATGATGCTCTCTAGCTCAGGTAGGTGGATGCTGTCACTACGCCCCAGTTGACTCCATTGGTTACGCTCCAAGTACCGGATAAATTGGGTTGCCACGCTCTCGTGCTGTCTGCTCCACGCCAGTAGTTGATCGATCTGCTCCATCTCTAACCACGCCTCTGGGGAGGAGCCAAACAGCGCCTCCTCCAAAACCTTCTTCAGCTGCTGTTGCTGAGGGGTGATCGATGCTGGTTGTGGTAGCACTGGTGCTAGAAGAGAGAGGGAGGTGCCCGCAGTAAGCGTCTGTTGAAGCTGTTGTTGAATCAACATCACTCCCGCCATTGCCGCCTCTACGGGTGCCTTTCCCAGTAGTTCACTCCACCCCAATAGAACCCTCCAGAGGTGTTCACGGATGGTCTCCATCATCAACAGCTGCTCTCTTCGCTGTTCAACCGCTGTTACTGGTTTGCCCCCTAACGCCTGCTCACAAGCACGTACCGCAGCGGTGGCTTGTGCGGTGCTACAGATGCTGAACAGTAGGGGCAGGCTCTGCAGGGTCTGCTCGATGCCCTTGCCATGAAAGAGTTGCGAGGCGTGAACTGATAAAGGGGACAGATTTATTTTATAGGCAGCAAAAAGGGGGAAGATTTATTTTTATGTACTGGCTGATTGATGAGGAGTGCAGTTGACGGGAAGTGATCGTTTTGTGGATGAGGTTGAATCTATACTTGGCCTGAGATATTGAGAGCTGAAAACAGGGTAGGCCAAGGAAGAAAGATGATAAATAAATCTGTCCCCTTTTTCATGCTTGTAGGTCTCTTTTGTTTATGGTTTACGAATGCTATACTTGTATGACAAATAGGCCGATTAACCAAGTGTGGAGAGATCAGATTGCTATCATTACGATTACCAGAAACAATTGAAACACGGTTAACCACTCTTGCAAGAACAACAGGTAGAACCAAAAGTTTCTATGCAAAAGAGGCCATACTTAAGCATATTGATGAACTGGAGGAGCGCTATCTACCAGATCAGTCACCCACTTCTCCAATGGATAAAGGAGAACATGATCGCTGGTTCAAGAAACAGGTTGAGCAGGGTTTGATTGAGGCCGATAAGTCAGACGCCAAATGGTTTAGTGAGGCAGAGGTAGCAGAGCAACTTGATCAACATATCCATGCCGCTTCAAAATGACAGACGACTTGAAGTGTTTCAGTGAAACAGCACTCAATGACCTGATTGCAATCGTTACCTATATTGCGAAACATAATCCGCAAGCGGCATTCAAGCTTAAAGAGGCAATTCTAGATCGAGCACGTATTCTTCTTGCTCAACCAAAACTGGGGAAAAAGGGTAGAGTCCAAGGAACCCGAGAATTAGTACTTTCAGGAACCAGCTATATCCTAGTCTATCGAGTACAGAATTCAGGCCCTCAAGTGATCAGAGTGTTGCATGGCCGTCAGCAGTGGCCAGAGGTGATAGAATAAACGGCAGTACAGAGTACAGAGTACAGAGTACAGGGAACGGTCCGAATGGCTATGGCCATATCGTTACCCACTTCTCCAGCAACATGACAAATCTATCCTCGTAACGCACTGATTCTGCACAATATGGGGCCGCTAGCAATACCTAATAGCGACCAAAATGCGGTCTGTAACCCACTGAACTGGCTATATTTGCAGAGAAGTGGGTAACGATATGGGCTATGGCTGCGAACGATGAGTATAAGGAAGAAAGATGATAAATAAATCTGTCCCCTTTTTGTTATGAAACGATTATCCGGTCGGCAGACGCGCTATCGTAACCGTCTGGAAGGTCGTAGTGGCACATTGTGGGAAAGTCGTTATATTAATCGTTCCAAAAGTAATTGCAGCTCAAGCTCCCTCCTCCTTGCAGGGGGAGGGTTGGGGAGGGGGTAGAAACTGCCATATATATGGAACGATTAATACATTGAGCTAAATCCGGTGCGGGCACGGATGGTAGGGTATCCAGGTGATTACAGGTGGTCAAGCTACAACCACCATGCTGGGAACGAGGTGCTTTCCTGGGTCGATACCAACCCTTACTATCTTGATCTTGCAACAGACGATCAACGTCATAGTGAGGCGTATGGCATGTTTGTCGAGGACGGGATTCCCAAAGCGGAGTTGGCGTTGATTAGAGGGGCCTTACAGCGAGGGCAGTTGACGGGAAGTGATCGTTTTGTGGATGAGGTTGAATCTATACTTGGCCTGAGAATCGAGAGTCGGAAACAGGGTAGGCCAAGGAAGAAGGGTGAAAAATAAATCTGTCCCTTTTTTGCAAAGTCATCAATTTGATCTTCAGGAACTTTGATGAAGGTTGAAGCATCATTAGGAGTCCAGCGGCGTTGCTTTTCTTTAAAAACCTTATTGCTGATTGATGAACGTATGAATCGAAATGGTCTGTCTAGCCAGCCTTGGCCATATTCAGAGAATAGATTGACGGGGCCTGTAAATTGGCCCAGCAGATAGATGCGTTGGTTGCCATGACAGAGATAGAAGTAATCACCGATCTCAGCATTGATAAAGTCCTCTGTTTGAGAATTTAGTGATTTAGTCTTTCTTGATGCAGTTTTATGGACATAGACGAGCTGCGTGTGGATAGAGTCGATGATTTCATCATGGCGGGATTTTTCAGCGCCTTGTAAAAGTTTCCAAAAGGTAGGTTTCATGAGTATATCTCTTTAGTGGAGTGGTAAATGTTGAGAGTTACTTCTTGTAAAATAGAGCAAGATCTTTGTGCATACAGCTATAGCTGTTGATGTCTCGATGTTTCCTTACAATTGCAGGTACATCTAGGGTCATCCACTCATCAGTAACCCAAGCTGGCTCTACATCACTTAGATGAATTACAGTATTTTGTTTAGATGAGACTGGAGGAGATTCAAGTATTTTTCTTTCTTCTTCAGTGTAGTATAAAGCTTTATAGCTGATGATCACCCTAACTATTTTCCAGTTTAATAATTTGCGGATGGTTAGTAAAAAATTAATAATGCCCTCATATTGTATGAAGCGACCAAACAGATGGTCAAAGTGTTGCTCAAAAAATGATTGTTTCCACCAGTATCTATTGTTCACTTAATGGATCCAGTTTCGTTTGACCTGTTTAACACGTTTCTGAATCGTCTTGATGTTGTTGTAGCGTTCATGGCTCATAACATCGATAACAACATAGCTGCCACGCTCCGCTAAGAGCAGCAGTCGATAGCGGTATCCTACAGGAATCGAGATCACACAACGGTCATAGTGCATTCTCTTACCACGATAGGTATTGTGATTTTCACCTCGACTTAAACCGTCCAGAATAGATTTGGCACGGTCAACAGTCGACTGATGAGGGAGTGAGGAGAGGTCTACTTGTGAGGCATATAGAGTCATGATGGTTTCCCTATACAAAGCCGATCGGGTTATGTTGAGCACCAGGCTTGGCCATACACTCCTCTTTCAGTGCCTCTGAAAGATCCTGGATTGTCACAAGAGATTGCATGACGTGGTCACGCCTCATGACAGCCTGAAAGTCACCCGGTGTAAGGAGTTCCAGCTGCTCGACCTGCTGCTTTACCTTCGAAATCTGTTGTCGCTTCAGGTTGAGCTGCTTGGATGCCTCATTAAACAGTGACCAACTCTGCTGTGGTTTCATGTGGTCGAGATGGATTTTGAAATCAAAGCGTCGCAATGCAGCGCTATCCAATGTATCCATCAGATTGGTAGAGAGGATAAAGATTCCATCGAAGGACTCCATCTGTGTGAGCAGTTCATTGACCTGTGTAACCTCCCAAGTGCTATGGGCTCCCTCTCGACTTCTGAGGAAACTGTCCCCTTCATCAAGCAACAGTACGGCGCGTTCTTGCCGTGCCTGCTCAAACATGGCGGCAATATTTTTTTCACTCTCACCTACATACATATCGATCAGATCAGAAGCCTTGCGTAGCAGTAGAGGACGCCCCAACTGCTCTGCAACATATTTCCCGAGCGCACTTTTCCCAGTTCCAGGTGGGCCATATAGCGCGATACGCCCCTCATGACTTCTCTTAAGCCCCTGTACCATCCGTTTGATGTCTGTCGTGCTGTTGAGGTGCTTCAAGCTGTAAGGCGGCTCAGCATGGGTGTTTTGTGTGCTAATTGTGAGTGTGGTTCCGGTAGCCTGCTGCGTACCTTTCAGGAAGAATCCCATCAGTCGCTCACTCTCAACACATCGCTGCTGCTCATTGCCCTTGTATAGATTCATCATCTCGGTGACCGATTTAGCCGCCTGTTCAATATGCCCAGGTTGGAGTTGATGATGTTTTGCAAGTTGCTTAATCCATGGTTCAGACAGGGGAAGGTCAGAGGCTAGATTTTTAATGATCTTTGTACGTGCTTCCTGAGTGGGGCCTTTTACTTCAGTGACCAGATCAAATCGTCGCAGGTATGCGGGATCAATCTGCTCAACCTGATTGCTAACCCAGAAGGTGGTGACACTGGGTGCTTCCAAAATACGATTGATATGCGCTTTTCCTAGAGAGGAGCGGCTGGATGTACTTCTTCCAAAAAATTGGTACAGGCTATCTACAGGGAATAGGTCTTCTATCTCATCAAAACAGAGGAGGTTCTTATTGTCAGGGTGCTTTAGTAGCTGTTGGCTGATCTGGTAGGCGCGCAGTCGATGATGCCCTTGGATCGGATCACCGTCCTCATCGGTGCTAGTGACCTCGTAGAGGTTTTTATCCATGGCGTGGGCGAGCGTGCGAACCAATTCGCTTTTACCAACGCCCGGCTTACCATGGAGCAAGATATTGAGTGGGCGTGATGTTTGGCATAAGCAAGACAGGTCACTATAGAGTGGGTCGAGATATTGAAATTGATGCACTTCGAGTTTGGCTACAGCTGATGGGTGTACCAGATGTTGCATGCTGCTCATTAGGTCCCGTTTTGTGTAGAGGTGCTCAGCAAGACCACTCAGCAGATTGATTTTGTCAGAGAATGTTTCCCCAACCATTACCATCTGATTTTCGAGGCTGACCAGTCCTGAGCTTACCAATTTACTGTGTGGCTGAAGCGCCTTCTCTACGCTACTACTGTCCAGCTCAGCAGCCACAGCAATCAGCTTTGCGCATTGCTGAATATTGATCTCACCGAGAACCTCAGTAATCGCCTTTAACCCTTTTTCAATTTTATGTTCAACAAGGAAGGCGATGATGGATAGGCTGATTGTATCCAATCCAAACTGCTTTCCCAGCCTCTTCAGATTGGCATGAGAAGAGGGGCGTTTTTCCAGCCGTTTGTAGTCAGGGCCTTCCAGGAGTAGCTCAATAACCGCCTCAATTCGATCCTCTCTATCATAGACATCCTCGGCGTACTCACTCAGCCCCATTGAGCGTAAAATCGGCTCATATTCAAACAAGGTGTTTTGAAATATGCCGCCAGATGAGTCCTCATTAAAGATTACGTCAACCAATTCTCCGTTCAACAGTAGATTCTTGGCATAGAAGAGTGCCTTGATCCCCATTGGCTGATTCTGTTGATAGAGTTTGTTGAGCGCATGAGTCTGTAGTTTCTGTACTGCACTTTTTTTCTGTCGTGATGGCATTGCTCTCTCCATGCGTTGATTGGAGTGGCTATGATAAATCTCTTATACGCAAGCTATTTTCGTATAGATGGGCTATCCCCAGCTTCAGTTGATCAACAGACGCACAAGTTAATGCGCAACTAGGTTGCGTATAGAGGCGCTATAATGCTATCCATGCTTAGAACAGAAATAGATGAGGAGTAGTCGTCATGGAGAGCACATCACTAAGGCGAATCCAGATATTGCAGCAGATCCCTAGAGATCCTGGTCGAGTATCAACTAGCGAAATTAGAAATCGGTTAGAAGCATCTGGAGAAGAGATCACAGTCCGCACGCTCCAGAATGACCTTGAGATCCTCTCTGGGATGTTCCCAATACAGTCTGAGTTGATTGGTCGAAGCAACCATTGGTTCTGGAGGGCTGAGGCGGAGATGGTGGACCTTCCTGGAATGACTGCACAAACAGCATTGGCATTCTTTATGGCGGAGCAGCACCTTTCATCATTGCTGCCACCAGATGCAATGATGGCCCTAGAGCACCATTTCAATAAGGCAAAAGAGGTCTTGCGTGGTCGCAGTGCAGAGAAACAGAGTCGTTGGATCGATAAAGTCATTACGATTCCATCCGGAATCAAACGATACCCCCCCGAGGTTGATAGTGAGATTACAGACCTGGTCTATACCGCTTTGATGGAAGAGAAGGCGATATTGATCCAGTACTGGAAGCCTGACCTTGAAGAGGAGAAAGAGTACCTAGTCTCGCCAGTTGGGGTGATACAGAGAGATCAGACGGTTTATCTGGTTGGGTTTATTAAGTCCTACACGAATCACCCTAACATCTTTGCAATGCACCGCATTGAAGGTGTGGAGTTCGTTGATAAGCCGTACAACTGCCCAAAGGAGTTCAGTCTAGAGTACTTTGTCAATCAAGAGGGGGGCAATTTCCAGTTCCGCTTGAGTGATAAGAAATTCACATTAGAGCTGCTGATGGAGTATGGGCCCTCAATATCACTGGAAGAGAGCCCTCTCTCTCTTGATCAAGAGATCATCGAATACCGTGAAGAGGAAGAGCGTACCCACTTCAAAATGACCGTAGAGGACACCATGCAGCTTAGAGCATGGTTGAGAAGTTATGGAGGGCAGGTTGAGGTTATAAGTCCTAGCTGGCTTAGGTCAGAACTGGGTTGATTTGCACAGGTCTGAGTTACCTTAGATTTTGAATGAGAGTGAGGTTGATCCATGAATATTGCAGGTGCCAGTAGTTGCGTACGGAGTATAGTAGGTAATCATGTGGCGGTTAAATACAAGCCATCAAAACCTAGGGTGCGAAGAAAAAGGGCGAATAGTCAGAGAGAGATAAAAGCGATGATTTCAGTAGCAACAGTAGGATTTTGTGCCACAGTAGAGTGGCTGAACCTGAAGAGCGCAGTAGATGGTGATAGTAGTGGGTTAAGAATAGAATCTAACGGCGTTAATCTGAGTGAGGAGAGGATGTGAAGAAGATCAGCATGGTTTTCGTTATCTGGATGGCTCTGTCTAGCAGTGCCTATGCTGTACAGGATGCGATACGGGTCGATTGGAAGGGATACTATATCTATCTGACAGCACCATCAGGGTACTGCTATGTCAGTGATGAGACTGATAGAGGAGAGATGGTTCTTGAAGAGCAGCAAAGTCTATTAGAGGAGGAGAGTGCAACTCCAACGAAGCTACTGATGCTGATGGCTAAGTGCAGACAGAGAGGTGGTGCTAAGTCGGGAGATACTGGGGTTGCCACAATCAGTAAAGACACATACTTCAGAAAAGGAAGAGATAGAAAAAAGGCGCTCAATAAGAAAAGATCAGAGCTGGAAGAGATCTATGGAGCTGAACTCAAAGACAACGCACTGCATCAAGCTGTGAAGCAGGTACTCCAGGATCTGAGTATCGACCTGTTAGTAGATGGTGTAATCCCAAATCAGACGGTTCCATTGGCAATCATGGATAGCTCAAGCAAAGCAGTAGTTACAGCAAATCTGACGTACAGAACAGGTCGCAGAGGCGGGGCTACAATTGTGGTGGCTGTACATGGGTATGCGATGATCAAAAATTCGATAGTGAAATTTCAGATTGATGAGTCTGTGAGCAACAAGGATTCCACATCAATAGTGAACGTCATGCAAAACGTGAGAGAAGATGTGATGTCATGGATTAAGTTGAGTAATCGTGAGACCATCAAGCACTCTAGTGGTTATCAAGGGTAGGGCAGAGCATGAAAATAATTAAGACATTATTGGTAGCTGGTTCGGTGGTCTTGGTTCAATTGTATAGCGACATTTTTGATTCAAAAGAGGTAAAGGTAGCCCCGCAGAATCCACAAGCGCAAGCAGCATCTGGCCCCATCGATATGAAGACACTGTTTAAGCAGTATGGATGTGATGATCCGGTAGTACAGGAGATGCTGTTACAAAAGTTAACATCACAGTCGCAGAGAAAGATCAGTAAGCACTTTGGGGGAATGGCAAATGGTGTGGCCTATGGCTTACAGTATGAGCTGAGCGACATTACCCGCAGAGGAGCGGGAAAGAGTGAGGGGCAGGTTGTGTGTGAAGCACAGTCAACCATTACAGCATCAAGTGGAAAGCAGAGAAGTTTGACTCTGGTTTATTCATATGGTCATATTGGTGGAAGAGTGGTGCATGCCAGCTTGGTTACACATTAGATTTATATTTATAAGGGAGTTTCTATGAGCGATAAAATATCCAGTAGACTGGATGAGTTTCTGTCTGATCAAGTGGTAATTGATGCAATGAGGTTATATGGTGAAGATAATATATTTAATCCTGAATCCGTGACTTAAACTCCTTTATTATTCGATCAACTATCTGATTTAAATAATAATTCGCAGTATAATAGAGCTTATCACAAGCTCACTCCGTAGGT
>DUYW01000043.1 GCA_013349825.1 Gammaproteobacteria bacterium
AGTCATGTGTAAATGCCTAACGCCCATAGCGCCCAATATCTTCGTTGAAAACCTTGCTAATAGCCTGCTATTGGCTGCGATCTTCGCCTTGATCTTGGACGTTATGGACGTAATTCAAATTACCCAGACTTGTTCAGAGGTTCCTTAGACGAGCGAACCAATGGTATTAAAGCGGGGTAAATGAAATATCTATCTGTAAATATTTGTTATCAATAGCTTTTTCTAATACAGTAAAAACTAAGTAAATCCTTACTATTGCCAATAGCCCAGAAGTCGATACTAACCATGAAAGAGAATCTTTCTTTTGACTAATGGAGCAACAAAGCATGATTAATATAATACTTGCAGATGACCACGACCTTGTAAGAGATGCACTCAAGCAGGCTCTTGAAAGAGAAAGGGATATGTGTGTAATTGATGAAGCAAGTAATGGACAGCAGTTGATTGATGTTTGTGACAGATTGATACCCGATATTATTTTGCTCGATCTGTTTATGCCGGAAATGGATGGAATTGAAGTGCTGCCAAAATTAATGAGACTTCAACCGACCCCAGAAATTGTCATGCTGAGTATGTGTACTGAAGAACCCTATTTATCACAGACCATTAATATGGGTGCATCAGGATATTTCTCAAAAGATTGTGATTTGTGTGAACTGATAGATGGGGTCAGACTTATTTACAAGCAAAGATACTCAAATAATAAAGCACCAAGGTTTTCAAGAAACATCATGGAAAAGATGTTTTACATGAGACTTGATCAAAACGATCGAAAAGGAATTGACAACCTAAGTAAGCGTGAATTTCAGATTATGACCCAGATTTTAAATGGGCGAAATGTTTCAGAGATTGCTGAATCATTTTTTATTAGCCCAAAAACGGTATCGGTTCACAAAACTAATTTGATGAAGAAATTAAGAACTGAAAATGATATAGAGTTATATAAGACAGGCATACGATATGGGATTGTCGCTCACTAAATCTATATATTATGGAATAATTGGTGTGGATTTTGGTGATGGGGATAGAGATGGGTGTTTTTTAACGGGGTTAAAAGTTTAATTTTAACATAATATACTGTTCAGAGGTTCCCTAAGCCAACTACCATAAACAATCAGTTCTGGTAGTTGACTCTTCATTAAACGTGATATCAGTTGTTGTTTTCCTCACAGGGTTGTGTTCCATCACATCCTGATCCGGGTTGGTAACATGGCGTGACTGATGTGCAGAATTCAACACCACGTAGTTCTACGAAATTCTTTTTTAACGGAGATTTACTGTTGCTCAATCTTTCTTGAAGACGTAAATAGTGAGCGGCTGATATAGTTGCCTGTCCTGAAGAGACAACTGTGGAGTTCTCCATATTCACAATTCGGGCATTAATTAACACCCCAGCTGGGTGCTCAGCAAAAGTTCCTGTCATAACATAGTTTATGTTGTGCTTTCCTCTCAACTCTTTCACCAGTTTACTCATTGAAAAATCGCCATTCTCTGTAACCTGAATTGCAGGCATCATTTTAAAATCAACCACATTAAAACCACGAACTTGTAGTTCATGCATCATGTTTTCTGTTAGCCAAAGTCCGATTTTATTGGTGGATTTGAAATTTTCCAGATCAACGATTGAAGTAACAGCAATAGGAGTATTGCTAATTCTTTTCATGTCTCTGTTTTGTGCTAGTTGATCAGTTAACAATCGTGACACCTTATTGAGTTCTCCGGCCAGTGATCTCCTGTGTGTATTGCTGTATTGAACAGTACTCCCATCTTTTTTCAGGCTGAAGTCATTTAATATTTCTGAAGCATGGGTAACAGGTGACAACATAAGCGATGTTGCCATTAATGTAGATAGCGCTATTTTTATTGCAGTAGGTTTCATTTATTTATCCTCCTGTTTTGAAATACTATAGGAACGTACTGTAACGGGTGTGTTTCCACAGATATGGCATGCATCAATATCTTGAATAATAGATACACCTTTTGTGTTTTCTATATTGCTGGGTATTTCACAATATGTGCACTCAATAGATTCAACTTCTTCAGTAGGTACAGCTTTATTAGAAATGGACTTGATATTACTGCACCCGGAACTAAACATTGCTACAGTGAGTACTAGTACAATACTGAGTATTTTATTTTCTATAATCATTTATTTATCTCCATAAATTATGTAATGTATGTATAGAGTTTGACGGTATACATGTACATCATGGTAGGAGATGGTTGACCTTATTGAAATAAGGATTGCGTTACCTGGAAACTAAGAAATTCCTTATTTTTAAGGTCTCAAGAAACAAGTCGGCCAGGCAGCTTGCTGGAGTGGCCTGGGGGGATAGGGTAAGATGGACTTTTCTTGTTGTGTTCTATAAGGTAAAAAGTGGGAAAAATCTCTAACCCTATTTGTTTTTCAGAAACGTTTGGACTTGATCCAAAGGTAGTAGAGGAAGCGGGGGTTCTTGATGTCTTTCTCAATTTGGATACCAATCTATTCATCGACCCCCTTCTTCTTGAAGACTCGAGGCATCCTGAAATCTCAAAAAGCGCAGTCACTGGATACAGAAAGCACTTTGGGTTGATCATAAAACTTTTGTCCAGTTCCATGAGAGTCGGTGATGTCGCATGGAAAGCGGCAGTGAGGCAGTTCCAGTTCCATGAAGTGTCGTGGACATGTCTTGGATATGGCGGCAATACCAGAGGATCAGGTTTTGGTGCTGAATTGATAGCATCCACATTACAGACAGCAAAAGAGATCGTTGATCTGGGAGTGACTGATGTGGATCTGTTTATGGTTCTAGCACTATTAGAAGATGGAGTGGGGGCAGACCGAATCAGCGATATGGCGACCAATATCATTTTTTCTGACTTGGCGGCGTTTAATTATCGAGTTATTGATATGTTTGGTTTAAAATCATCAAGTTGCAGTTTTAAAGGTAACCACTACCCACTGTTGATAAATCCTTGTTCTGAACGAGGAGATCCACTTTTATTGGTTCCTACAGACATTGTTAGAGATCTACCCATTGCATCTGACTGGAGTGATATCTCAAGTGTTGTGTCTCACAACAGTCAACTGAGAGAGCAGGTTAATCGTCATATCGGAGTGATTTTCTCCTCGATGACTAGGCAAGATAGGCACAACATGAAGAGGTCTGCATTGAAAGATAAAGAGTCTTTTGATGTTGCGTTAGAAATGATTTATCTCGTTCCCACGCTCCAGCGTGGGAACGCATACTGGTTCTGAATAATGGGCAGAAGCCGCTACAAGTTCACTCATCCAGATCAAGCACATTTTGTCACTCTGACAGTTTTGCACTGGATTCCCGTATTTACACGATCAGAAACAGTCAATATCTTACTGGAGTCTCTACGATTCATCACTAAAGAAGGTTTGGTTATCTATGCTTACGTCATTCTGGAAAATCATTGTCATCTGATTTTGCAAAGCACGGCGTTGGATAGGGATATTGCTCGCTTCAAATCCTATACAGCAAAAAAGATTATTCAGCATCTTGCCGAAAATAACATCAAGCAAATTCTGGATCAACTTGCTTTTTACAAAAAAGAACATAAAAGTGATCGTGCCTATCAGTTTTGGCAAGAGGGCGTACATCCGGAGCTGATCCAAAACGATGAAATGATGAGGCAGAAAGTGGAGTATATTCACCATAACCCTGTTAAGCGAGGTTATGTAGATAACGCTGAACATTGGCGGTATTCCAGTGCACGGAATTATTTAGGGAAACCGGGGTTACTGGAGGTTTGTCGAGAATGGTAGATTCGGTATGCATTCCCACGCAGGAGCGTGGGAACGAGGGGAAAGTTGATACACAAGATGCAGGAGCATTGTTGAATCAACGAGTTGGTAGATTGAAACCCAATAAGGATATGGCGTCAGATTTTATCTATTATCAATTTCAGTCAAAGTATGTGACAGGGGTAATAGAAAAAATCATATTTGGGACTGATCCACCAAACATATCTGGTCAGCAAATTGAATCCATAAAGATAGCAATATCTTCAGAGGAAGAAAGGCAAGTGATGACGGGGGTGTTGTGTTCCATAGACAAAAATATTGAAGAGAAGCAACGCAAATTCCAGCAGACCAAATCCCTGAAAAAATCCCTGATGCAAGATTTACTGACGGGAAAGAAGAGAGTGTCGGTATGAATACGCTTGAACAGGTTGTCAAATTGGTATTGAATCAAGAGGTAAGAATATCTGACCACGGGTATGATGAACTGGCAAATGATGGATTGACTGCAAGAGAGGTCATCACGGATGCGGTGTTGGTTGAGGACTACCCGGATTATCCGAAAGGTGCATCTGTTTTATTGTTACAGAAGGATAGAGAAGGGAAATCAATCCATACGGTATGGGGTATTCCTAAAGGACATACAACCCCTACTGTATTGGTCACAGCATATCGACCTGACCCCAAGAAATGGGATAAGAATTTTATGAAGAGGGTGAAATAATGAGTAGAAAACAGAAAAAATATATCCACGAAGGTGGGTATGTCGCAGAGGTGGAGATTGAGTTACAAGACTCCAATACTGGATGGACTCCAACGATGTCACTGGACGATGCGTACAAATTGGATGATGTAAGGGAATCACTCCATCAAGGGGATGTGGTGACTGCATCCAAGAACTCAATTGTTTATGAGATGAAAAGGGTTGCGTTCTGAATAGTCAAAATGAGAATTGCATACTACGAAGAGGAGGATACCCTCTACATTGAGTTCACCAAGGAACAAATTGTGAGAGATGAGTCGGTGAACTGGAATATCAATATTGGATACACCGAGAACAGAATCGGAGAGATGACCATTCTGGAGGCACAGAAGAGTGGAATCTATCCAATGCAGGTGGAAAAAATTGTCTCTGAGGCGGCATAGAGTGAGGAAGCAGAAAAAACAGTTCCATGAAAGGGGGGTTGTCGTTCCAATCTCACACGATCAGTTACTGGCAAAGTTACGTATAGATTTAAAGTGAAATTGTAGATGTCCTCTGACGAATACGACAAGGTAGAGCAACCTGCACTGGAGCAACTCCAGTCCTTGGGGTGGAATTACATTCACGGTTCTGAACTCTCACCCGATAACTCCGATGAAAGAATCTACTTCAGTGATGTGGTGTTGGAGAGTCATCTCCAGTCTTCGATCCAACGTATCAATCCGTGGATCAGTGAGGAGAACTTGAGAAAGGTCACTCGTGACCTGATAAGACCACAAACGGTTAAACAATTGGTGACTGCAATGGAGGAGGCAACCTCTATTGTTGAGTTCTTCAAGAAACCAGATGAGGTTAAAGGAGTGCGTAAAAGCATCAAACGCACCATCCTAGATGAAGAGTTTGGTTCCAGAGAGTTGGTGACTGCAATCACTGACCGATTTATGGAATTGGCAAAGGTGAAGTTCAAGTGAACCTGAACCTAAATCTGAATATCTTCAACCGGTCTGACGATGTGGATAGTGAATTTCCTGTTGAAGTCAAACGTACCAACCGCAGGAAGACAGCATCCATCAAGATTGAAGAGGGAAAGGTGCAGGTCATCATCCCAAAGACTCTATCCAAGAAGGGGCTACAAAAACTCATCCAGAAGAAGACCCCTTGGATTCGCAGAAAACTGAAAGATCAGTCTGAATATGCACTCGCCAAACAGAAAGAGTATGTGAGTGGGGAGTCCTTTGCATATCTTGGAAAGAATTACCGTCTAAAACTTACTCAGAACGATTCTGATGCGGTTAAGTTGAAAGGTGGTCGATTGGTGTTGGGGGTGGATGAGGATCTCTCAGAGACTGATAGAGAGGTTTTTGTGAAAGGTGCGTTAGAGAAGTGGTATCTCTCTCATGCAGAAGATAGGTTGAGAGAGAAGACTGCACGATACGCAAAAATCATTGGTGTGAAACCGTCATCGGTTACATTGAAGAGTTACAAGTCCAGATGGGGAAGTTGTTCCTCTAAGGGGGATATCTCCTACAACTGGAAAATCATTATGGCCCCCCACCATATTGTGGATTATGTGGTGGTGCATGAGTTGAGCCATATGATTCAACTCAACCACTCTCCTGCATACTGGAGGTCAGTGGAGCGATTTATTCCTGATTACCAGCAGTGTCGGAAGTGGTTGAAGGTGAATGGTGTGAGGCTGGAGCTCTGAAAAAAAACCCCGTTCAGTGCATTCTGAACGGGGTCTAGTCTGGTACCGAGGGGGGGACTTGAACCCCCAAGACATTGCTGCCGGCGGATTTTGAATCCGCTGCGTCTACCAATTCCGCCACCTCGGCTTTTCTGGGGGCAAATTATAGGGGGTGTTGAGGCTGGATACAATCATAATGTGTTATTTTTAGTAGCATACATGGACACTATTCCAGTATAATTCGCCGCAACTTTGAGGCCGTTCCTACGAACGGCCCTTTTATTATAATTTTGGAGAACTCCAATGGCTGTACAGCAGAATAAAAAGACTCGTTCCAAGCGTGGTATGCGTCGTTCACATGACTCATTGACTGCACCATCACTCTCTGTTGATTCAGAGACTGGTGAGACGCATCTTCGTCACCATGTGACACCAGACGGTTACTACCGTGGTCGTAAAGTCGTTAACACAAACGCCGAAGATTGATCTGACCTGATGTTTTGCCTCTCTGGGTCCAATAGGCCAGGGTTGTGATGACAACAATTTCCATTGATGCAATGGGAGGGGATTTCGGGCTAGCCGTTACGGTCCCGGCATCTGTACAGGCACTTACAAAAAACCCTGATCTCCAACTTATTTTAGTTGGAGATCAGTCCAAAATTGAACAAGCTCTGGCAAGGGCTGACAAAGCGCTGCTGAAAAGAGTTCAAATTCAGCACGCTTCTCAGCAGGTAGAGATGGATGAATCTCCATCAAACGCACTGCGCAAGAAAAAAGACTCTTCCATGCGTGTGGCACTCAACCGGGTTAAACAAGGAGACGCGGGGGCCTGTGTGAGTGCTGGCAATACCGGCGCTTTAATGGCAACCTCTCGTTTTGTTTTGAAAATGCTGCCTGGCATTGACCGCCCCGCAATCTGCGGGATGCTTCCTACAGAACGGGGGACCAGCTATATGCTCGATCTGGGGGCAAATATTGATGCGACCCCAGAGAGCCTTTTCCAATTTGCTGTCATGGGGGCTGAGTTTGTCTCTGCTGTTGCCAGGATTCAAACCCCAACCATTGGTCTACTCAATATTGGTGAAGAGGAGATTAAAGGTAACGAGATGGTCAAACAGGCCGCTGAACTATTATCCCGAAGTGATCTCAACTATCATGGTTTTGTTGAAGGGGATGATATCTACAAAGGCACAGTCGATGTGGTTGTCTCTGATGGCTTTGTAGGTAATATTGCACTTAAAGCGAGTGAAGGGTTGGCCCATATGGTGAGCCACTTTATCCGTACTGAATTCAAACGTACTCTTTTTACCAAAATAGCCGGATTAATCGCAATGCCCGTACTGAACGCTTTTCGTGGTCGTATTGACCCACGAAACTATAATGGTGCGAGTCTACTGGGGTTGAAAGGGATTGTTGTTAAAAGTCACGGTGGAACCGACATTACCGGTTTCCAGAATGCCATCCATGTAGCTGTTGCTGAGGTGGAACATGCTGTTCCACAAAAGATTGAAGCACATCTACACCGTACATTGGTTGAGGGAAAAGCATGAACTATTCACGAATTGCAGGAACCGGAGGGTATCTCCCGGAAACGATACGCACAAATGCAGATCTAGAGCAGTTGATGGATACCAGTGATGAGTGGATTGTGGCTCGTACCGGTATTCGCACACGACACATTGCAGCAAAAAATGAGACCACTTGTGACTTGGCAGAAAATGCCTCACGACAGGCCATTGAAGCTGCCGGAATCTCACTGGATGAGATTGACCTGATTATTGTTGCGACCACAACACCAGACAAGGTCTTTCCCAGCACTGCTTGTCTATTGCAGCAGCGTCTCGATATCCATGGCTGTCCAGCATTTGATGTACAGGCTGTCTGTACAGGTTTTATTTACGGGCTTTCCGTTGCAGATAATTTTATTCGTGCCGGATCAGCAAAATGTGCGTTGGTTGTAGGGGCAGAGACCATGTCACGTATCACTGATTGGAGTGATCGTGGCACTGCTATTCTATTTGGGGATGGTGCGGGCGCGGTGGTGGTTAAGGCCTCCGATGAGGCAGGAATACTCTCTACCCACCTCCATGCAGATGGTCAGTATGAGGAGCTGCTGCATGTCCCTGGAGGAGGGATCTCTGCCGGAGAGATTGGAGAAATTCCCTATATGGAGATGAAAGGAAATGAGGTATTTAAGATGGCAGTCAATACCTTAGGTAAGATAGTTGATGAAACACTTGAGTATAATAACTTGCAGAAGGAAGATATTGATTGGCTGGTACCACATCAAGCCAATGTGCGTATTATTGCGGCAACTGCCAAGAAACTGAAAATGTCGATGGACCATGTCATTCTGACTGTACAAGACCATGGCAACACCTCTGCAGCCTCTGTTCCGTTGGCACTCAACGAAGGTGTGCGTAGTGGAAAGATCCAGCCGGGACAAACCATTTTGATGGAGGCCTTTGGTGGTGGGTTCACTTGGGGGTCTGTGCTTGCACGTTATTAATTTTACAATTGAACGAAAATATTTGAATCAAATAAGGTATTCAACTCAATGAAACTTGCATTTGTATTTCCTGGACAAGGCTCTCAATCTATCGGGATGCTTACCGGTCTGGCTGCCCACTTTCCTGCAGTAACAGAAACCTTTTCTGAAGCATCGGATTCGCTAGGCTTTGATCTCTGGAACATGGTCTCTGAAGGTTCTAAAGAGACCCTGAACCAGACTATTAACACACAGCCAGCGATGCTGGCTGCCGGGGTAGCCTGCTGGCGAGTGTGGCAACAACAGGGGGGGGCAGCCCCCTCAGTGATGGCAGGCCATAGTCTGGGTGAATATTCTGCCCTGGTCTGTGCTGGCGCACTCCATTTTGAGGATGCCATCAAGTTGGTCGCAGAGCGTGGTCGCTTGATGCAGGAGGCCGTCCCTGTGGGACAGGGTGCAATGGCTGCAATCTTGGGCTTAGAGGATGAGCAGGTCCGTAGTGTCTGTAACAGTGCGGCTGATGGGGGCGTTGTAGAGGCGGTTAACTTTAACGCTCCCGGACAAGTGGTAATTGCAGGCAGTACAGATGCGGTTGAACGTGCAACAGCCCTAGCCAAAGAAGCCGGAGCGAAACGGGCGCTTCCACTACCGGTCAGCGTACCTTCCCACTCCTCATTGATGCGAGAGGCTGCAGAACGTTTTGCTGAGGCTATGACCCCCATTACCATCAACCCTCCCGAGATACCGGTTATTAATAATGTAGATGTTTCAGCAGAGATCGAACCAGACTCTGTTCGAGGCTCGCTGATACGCCAACTCTATAACCCGGTGCGCTGGGTAGAGACCGTGCAAGAGATGAAGAGTGCTGGTGTTGACACCTTGATTGAATGCGGGCCAGGTAAGGTACTGGCAGGGCTCAACAAACGTATTGACCGACAAATGAAGGCTGCCCCTCTGTTTGATCCGGCCAGCCTTGAAGCAGCCATTGCACTGACACGTCAGGAGGAAGAGTAAAAATTATGAGTAATCTGGAAGGAAAAGTGGCACTGGTTACAGGAGCCAGCCGAGGAATTGGTCAGGCTGTTGCACTTAAGTTGGGTGCAATGGGGGCAACGGTTGTTGGTACCGCAACTTCAGATCCGGGGGCCGACAATATCTCTGCCTATATGCAGGAAGCCGGTATCACGGGTCATGGGGTCAAGCTGGATGTCACTGATCCGAATGCAATAGATGAGATCATCAAACAGATTGCCGATCAGCATGGTGCGATCACTATTCTGGTCAATAATGCAGGAATTACCCGTGACAACCTGTTGATGCGGATGAAAGAGGAGGAGTGGGGGGCCATTATGGATACCAATCTCACCTCAATTTTTCGTGTCTCCAAAGCCTGTTTGCGCGGCATGATGAAGGCCCGAAACGGTCGCATTATCAGCATCACCTCTGTAGTGGGTGCGATGGGCAATGCCGGTCAGTCCAATTACGCTGCCGCTAAGGCTGGAGTGATGGGGTTCAGTAAGTCATTGGCACGTGAGGTTGCCTCTCGTGGGATTACTGTCAACACCGTTGCGCCCGGTTTTATCGATACCGACATGACCAAGTCACTACCGGATGAGCAGAAAGAGGCACTTAAGGCGCAGATTCCGTTAGGTGCCCTGGGTCAACCTGAAGACATTGCCAACAGTGTTGGTTTTCTGGCTTCAGAGGAGTCAGCTTATGTGACAGGTCAAACTCTCCATGTAAATGGTGGAATGTATATGTAGTGTGGTATTTGCAGTTTTGTCACTGCCAAGATCGTGGTAAAATTGTCAGATACTTCAGACCGTTGTGTTGTTGTTAAATTAAAATAAACAGATAGATAAATCATAGAGGGAAGAAATGAGCGATATTCAAGCACAAATTACCAAAATCGTTGCTGAGCAGTTGGGTGTTGATGAGGGTGAGATCACCAATGAATCATCTTTTGTAGATGATCTGGGTGCAGACTCTCTGGATACTGTTGAGCTTGTAATGGCTTTGGAAGAGGAGTTTGGTTGTGAAATTCCTGATGATGATGCTGAGAAGATTACAACTGTTCAGCAAGCCATCGATTATGTAAATAAGGCGAATGGATAAGTAGTGCTATAACTCGTTATAGTGACTATTAAAAGGCCGTACTTCTATCATAAGGGGTGCGGCTTTTTTCGATTTGAAAGGAAATTGAGATGAAAGGTGAGAGACGCGTAGTAGTGACCGGTTTGGGAATGGTTAGCCCGGTAGGAAATAACGTCGATGAGAGTTGGACAAACATCCTTGCGGGTAAGAGCGGCGCTGGTCCTGTCCCCCATTTTGATGCTACTGAGTTTCCGGTTAAGTTTTCCTGCTCAATCAAAGAGACTTTTGATCCACTGGAGTACCTTACCAAGAAAGATCTACGAAAGATGGATAGCTTTATCCATTATGGTATGGCGGCTGGAGTTCAGGCGTTCCGTGACTGCGGACTGGAGATTACCGAAGAGAATGCAGAGCGTATCGGAGTCTCTGTAGGGTCAGGAATTGGTGGCTTACCAGGAATTGAAAAGGGGCGGGATGCCTTGGTCAATGGAGGCCCTCGCAAGGTCTCTCCCTTCTTTGTCCCTTCCAATATCATCAATATGGTCTCTGGGAACCTCTCAATTCTGATTGGTGCCAAGGGTCCAAATACTTCGATAGTGACGGCATGTAGTACAGCAACACACAGTATTGGTGATGCTGCACGTATGATTGTCTATGGTGATGCCGATGTGATGATTGCTGGTGGTGCCGAGAATGCAACCTCACCGGTCGGACTCAGTGGTTTTGCCTCTGCAAAGGCTCTCTCTACGCGCAACGATGACCCGCAAACCGCAAGTCGTCCCTGGGATATGGACCGTGACGGATTTGTGTTAGGGGATGGCGCGGGTGTTATTGTTCTGGAAGAGTATGAGCATGCCAAAGCACGTGATGCCAATATCTATGCCGAATTGACTGGTTTTGGAATGAGTGGTGACGCATACCATATGACCTCGCCATCACCCGGTGGTGAAGGTGCATCACGCTGCATGAACAGCGCGCTGGCAGATGCCGGAATCAACCCTGATCAGGTGCAGTATGTAAATGCACACGGTACCTCAACACCTGCCGGAGATCTTGCAGAGACCTCCGCAGTGAAGATGACCTTTGGTGACTATGCTTACAAACTGGCAGTCAACTCAACCAAATCGATGACCGGTCATCTGTTGGGAGCTGCCGGTGGTATTGAGGCAATCTTCACGATTCTTGCCATGCGTGATCAGGTATCACCACCCACCATCAATATCTTCAATCAGGACCCGGCGTGTGACCTCGACTATGTCGCCAATACCGCACGGGAAATGATGATTGATATTGCAATCTCCAACTCCTTCGGTTTTGGTGGCACCAACGGTACTGTGGTATTCAAAAAGCTGTAAAAGGCTGTTGTTCATCACACTTTCGAGAGGTACACGACTGTGATTCGTGTGGTTGAGTTGCCTGTGACTGAAACTGACTTGCTCTCTCTGCATGCTGCCAACCCACAGCGCTACCCTTACCTGTTAGAGAGCCGCGCACTACAGAAGGGAGCGTGCGGCTGGGATATTCTTTTTGCCTTCCCCGGCGAGGTATTGAAGGCCGATAGTGCGCCGTTTCTGCAGCAGCTTGATCAACAGTGGCAGGCAGATAACTGCGCAGAGAGTGACTCCATGGAACTCCCATTTACCGGGGGGTGGTTCCTTTTTCTAGATTATGAGTTGGCTCATGAGATTGAGCCGATACTCTCTAAAGAGAAGGTTCAAAAATCACAATCCAGTAGTTTTGCAACAAGAATTCCGGCGGCTGTTCTATATGACCGTTCGAAGCAGCGGCTGATTTTGGTCGAGGAGAAGGGGAGTGATAAAATAGCCTTGATGCAGCAAGACTTGGAGAACCTCTCACCACTGCCCGAACCTGTATCGGTTTCTGTAAACGGTCTACATGAGGAGTCGTCAGCACAGTTCCTCAACAGTGTTCAGCGTATTAAAGAGTACATTGTTGAAGGTGATGTATTTCAGGTTAATCTATCCAGACAGTGGTGTGCTGAACTCGATCCACTAGAGCCATATCAACTCTATCAACAGCTACGCAATACCAACCCGGCTCCTTTTGCAGGGCTTGTACTACAGGACGGCAAGGCAATCATCAGCTCCTCACCAGAACGTCTCGTCAAGGTAAAATCTGGTATCGCAGCAACTCGCCCTATTGCAGGTACCCACCCACGCGCAGCCGATACCCGGCAAGATCAGCACCTGTCACAACAGCTACTCGCACATCCCAAAGAGCAGGCAGAGCACATCATGCTGATCGATCTGGAACGTAATGACCTGGGGCGTGTCTGCCAGCCGGGGTCTATTGAGGTGGATGAGTTGATGGTGCTGGAGAGCTACGCCCATGTCCACCATATCGTCTCCAGCGTAAAAGGGCGTTTAAAACCAGAGACCACTCCAGGCGCGGTGATCCGTGCTCTGTTCCCCGGAGGCACCATTACCGGCTGCCCAAAAGTGCGCTGTATGGAAATTATTGACGAACTTGAAACAGAGCCACGAGAAGCCTATACGGGCAGCTTTGGTTACCTGAATCGTGATGGCTCAATGGATCTCAATATACTGATTCGAACCCTGATGATGAAAGACCAGCAGGTCACACTACGTGCAGGTGCGGGTATTGTTTATGACTCTATTCCTGAGCAGGAGCTGGCAGAGACCCGATCCAAAGCCAAAGGGATGTTACTGGCTCTAGGGGTGTCTGATTGATGCTGCTCAACGGTATTGAACAGGATCTGGTTTCTGGCACAGATCGAGGTCTGCTCTACGGAGATGGCCTGTTTGAAACGATTGCTGTAATCGACCAAACCCCCCTGTTTTTGGAGCAGCATCTTCAACGGCTACAGCGTGGAGGAGAGCGGTTACAGATCACGATTCCTGCTCACTCTCTTTTGCGGAGAGAGAGTGAGCAACTACTGGCAGCAGCCGGCCCTGGTCAATGGGTGCTGAAAATTATCATTACCCGTGGAGCAGGGGGACGGGGGTACCGCATTAGTGATACAGAAGCTCCTACCCGGCTGCTATCAGTAACCCCCTCACCCTACACTGCAAAACATCAGAAACAGATGCAGGCGAACGGGGTCAAACTGTATCTCTGTAAAACTACTCTGGGTGAAAATCCAGCACTGGCCGGAATCAAACATCTCAACCGGTTGGAGCAGGTATTGGCACGGAATGAGTGGAGTGACCCTTCGATCTCTGAAGGGATCGTAATGAATGGGTATGGAAAGGTGATTGAAGGGACCATGAGTAACCTCTTTTTCATACAGCAGGGGAGAGTTATAACACCTGATCTCAGTCGCTGCGGCGTGGAGGGTGTCATGCGAAACCTTTTAATCAAACAGCTAAAGCAACAAGGTATCGCTGTAACGGTGCGTCCCATCGCTGTCGATGAATTAAGCGAAGTGGATGAAGCCTTCTGTTGCAACAGTTTGATTGGGGTCTGGCCTATCCGTCAGATTGGAAATCATCTTTCATTGAACGCTCCGGGTGCAGTAACAGAGAATTGTATTCAGTGGCTGAAACAGGGAACATAGGCACTACAATGAAGAGTGGAAAATTTATCACGGTGGAAGGCTCCGAAGGGGTTGGAAAGAGCACCAATATCAACCATATCCTGCAACGTCTGGCGCAGCAGGGCATTGAGGTTGTGCAAACCCGTGAACCGGGTGGCACCCCACTCGGAGAAGAGGTTAGAGAGCTATTACTGGACCACCGTCACACGGGCATGTCTGAAGATGCAGAGCTACTGCTGATGTTTTCTGCTCGTGCAGAACACTTGGTACAGGTGATTCTGCCCGCTCTGACAGCAGGAAAATGGGTGCTATGCGACCGTTTTACCGATGCCAGCCACGCCTATCAGGGCAGTGGTCGCGGCATTGATCACGAACGCATTAGAGTACTGGAACAGTGGGTTCAAAAAGGGTTACAGCCCGATTTTACACTCTTACTTGATATCGATCCTGAAATAGGATTACAGCGTGCAGGAAAGAGAGGAGCCTTGGACCGTTTTGAGAAAGAGGAGATCGCCTTTTTTCACCGTGTCCGTCAAGGGTATCTTGATAGAGCCAACCAATTTCCAGGTCGGTTCCACAAGGTCGATGCGGGACAACCATTAGTGCAGGTTCAAGATGCTATTGACCAACATCTGCTCCCCTATATCAAACACCATTTAAACCATGAATAATATTCTACCGTGGCAGCAAAAAAACTGGGAGCAGTTGCAACAGCAACTCAATCTGCAACGAGTCCCGCATGCACTACTGCTGCACGGTCCGGAAGGGACCGGAAAAGGGCTGTTCGCATCAATATTTGCGCAACGTCTACTCTGCACAACACCGCAGGAAGATGGCTTCAGCTGTGGGAGTTGTCCCTCATGCAAACTGTTTGCAGCAGCTACCCACCCGGACCTGATTTCACTGAAACCGGACGAGGGGAAAAGTATTCTGGCCGTGGACCAGGTGAGAGAGATGGTCAGGGAATTCGCATTTACTCCACAGATTTCGGCTCGAAAAGTGGTTATTCTGCAACCTGCAGAGAGCATGAACAACAGTGCAGCCAATAGTCTTTTGAAGACACTTGAAGAACCCCCTGGTGAGGCGGTATTAATGCTTATTTCTCATGCACCCGCCCGCTTATTACCCACCATTCGAAGTCGCTGTCAGCAACGCGCTTTCCCCTCACCAGACCGTACACAGAGTCTGCAGTGGTTACAACAGAAGCTGGAGCAGGGGATGTCTGAGGAGGCCGTCTTGCAGCTTGCTGAAGGGGCACCGCTCAAGGCGCTTGCTCTTGCCAACCCGGAACAGATTCAACACCACCAACAGATGGGGGAGGAGCTGATCAATCTGTTGAGTGGTCGGGCAGACCCCATTCGGGTTGCGATTCGCTGGAGTGACAAAAAGCTGGACCCATCCATTACCTTGGAATGGCTTCAACAGTGGACTACCCAGATCATCAAAGGGGATACCCAATCACCACTGCTGAACTCTCTAGCCTCTAAACTACAACCTGTGGATCACAAACAACTCTTTCTCTTTTATGACAAACTCACTGCAGCGATTGCGTTATCCCATACTCCTGTCAATAAAGAGTTATTATTTGAGGGTATCTTACTGGACTGGAGCCGTTTTCGATGATTGATTCACACTGCCATCTGGATCGCCTTAAACTGGAAGAGGGGGAGACACTTGCTGACGCACTTTTGCGTGCAAAAGAGGTGGGGGTATTCGGCTTTCTCAATGTCTGTATCGACCTGGAAAATTATCAACAGGTGATCGAAATTGCACAACAGTACCCACAGATCTGGGCCTCTGTTGGCGTTCACCCCAATGAGATGGAACAGGCTGAACCAACGCTTGAGAAGCTGTTAAGTCGAGCAGAAAACCCCAAGGTTGTTGCCATTGGTGAGACAGGACTCGATTACCACTATATAACCGATGAGACGCTGCTACAGCAACAACGTGATCGCTTTAGAATTCATATTGAAGCATCTCAACAGTGTGGAAAGCCCCTCATTATTCATACACGGGCAGCACCTCAGGATACGATAGAGATCATGCGTGAGAGTAACGCCGCAAACTGTGGCGGAGTGATGCACTGCTTTACCGAAAATCGGGAGATGGCCCGACAGGCGCTCGACTTGGGGTTCTTTATCTCTTTTTCCGGGATCATTACCTTTAACAGTGCAAAAGAGCTGCGAGAGGTGGTCAAGCTGGTTCCAGCGGACCGTCTTCTGATTGAAACCGACTCACCCTATTTGGCACCCGTGCCTTATCGAGGGAAGCCCAATCAGCCCGCCTATGTCACCAAGGTTGCTGAGAAGGTTGCTGAATTACGTAACTGGACGGTAGACGATGTGATTGCTCAGACAACACACAATTTTGAACAACTTTTTCTTCAGGATCGTGCATGAATCCATTCAAAAGATTATTACGATGGGTTCAGGCTAAAGTGAATCATCCATCTAAGCCGAAGAGGGTTTGGTTGTCCCCTGAAGAGATGGCTGAGGCCACCGCCAGCCGGATTAAGTTGGATGCCGAGCGTCACAGGAAAAGATCGTCATAGATTCATGCACTCATCCGCAGGAGAAGGAGCGTCTCCCCCCTCTCTGCCTTCGAAGGAGTTGGCGTATGAAAGAATTATGCAGCTATTGAACCATCATCAATGTCGGTGATGGTTCATGATCAGGGGTCACTTAATATTTCACGAACTTGCTCATTTTCGACAGACTGTTGAACAACCCTCCGACTTAAAATTGTGGAGAGATTCTGGAACAGCCTCATCGAAATCCTAGGGTGAAAACGGCCCAGTTCATTAATACTGCGCCAATGAATCATCAACACCTTGGTATAGTGGTCAGAAGAGATTCTGGATATACGTCGCTCCCCTCCCAAAGAGGAGATCTCACCAAAAACCTCTCCAGCACCCAAGTTTCGTAAGGTGAGAATGGTGCCATCTTTTTTCTCTCGATGGGTGAATTTAACACGCCCCGAGAGAATGACATGGATCCCGGAACCCAGGCTCCCTTGTTCGATGATGACCTCACCATCAGAATATTCATGGATGGTTCCAGAGAGAATGACCTTCTTGATCTGAAAATCATTCATCCCCTTGAAAAAACGACTATGCTTCAGAACCGATGCCTTGAGGTCCAGTGAAAGTACATCCCAAACCGTGCTTAAACGGATGTAAGAGAGCAGAATAGGGGTTAACACAAAGTTGGAAAAAAGCGCGAGAATCATCACCAATGCACTTAGGGCACCAAAATGTACTACTGGCTGAAAGCTGGAGAGAGTTAAGGTCATAAACCCCACTGCCAGGGCAACCGAGGTTGTCGAAATCGGGGTTGCCTCATGCGCTACAGTCCTCATCAAGGCCTGCTCTACATCTTGCGTACCACGGGTAAAGAAGTGATAGCGACTGAGAAAGTGGATGGTATCGTCTACACAGACACCCAATGCAATCACTGCAACCATCGCTGTTCCAATATCCAGAGAGATCTTAAAATATCCCATAACGCCAAAGAGGATAATCAGAGGGAAAATATTGGGCACTAACGCCAACAACCCCGCACGCAGATCGAAGAACAGTAATGAGACCAATAAAAAAATCACGATGACGACCAGAATCAATGATTGAAACTGACCCACAGCCATGATATCTGCTGCATGGTTGGTCAATACTGAATCTCCGGTAAAACTGACTTTAAGCGGGGTGTTCAGCTCCTCATCCACAAACTGGCGAATCTGCTCAATCTCCTGTTTTAACGCATGCGATGAACCTAGGTTGTGGCGTACCAGAATGCGGCTACTGCTAAAGTTCTCGTTAACGTACTCCTCTACTGTGCTGAACTGTACTAACCCCATGTAAGCCTCTATGATGTCATCCTCTTCGGGTAACATCGGCTGCTCAAGACCATCCATCACCTGATGGGTTAGTTTGACAAAATCTGCAAAAGAGAAAGATTTATCAAAAACCTCTCGCCGTTGAATCAACTGCTGAATCTGTTCAATCTCTTGTAAATAGCGAGCCTTAAGGAAGGTATCTTCAATGCCGGAATTCAGCACAATGGAAAAGGTCTGCATGCCGGACAGGCTCTCATGGATCTGGTCCGCATGTTGTCGAATCTCTGACTGGGGGGCAAAGTAGGAGAGGGTATTGTTGTTTACCTGTAGATACTGTGCCCCCCACGAGAAGTAAAGAAGCACCACCAGCAGCAGAGAGAACGCAACCCCCTTGAAACGGATCACCACACCAAAAATCACCCTGACAAGCAGCTGATAGATGTTTTCCTTACCGGCTGACGCTAGACTTTGCGCACCAAACAGCGTCAGATAGGCCGGAACAAACAGCACAGTGACGATAAAGTTGATCAGCAATCCTGCAGATACGATCCACCCAAACTCTCTCAACAACTCCAGATCATTAACTACAACCGATAGCAGACCGACAAAGGTGGTGATGAATGCCAATAAAATTGCGAGAGACTGAGTGATAGAGAGTTGGGCCACGGCCTCTTTGCGACTCAGACCAGAACGGATACCGTCATGGTACTCAGCCATCAGGTGTACATCCTCTGTAGATCCGATAATAATCAACAGAGCTGGAATAATGGAGGTTAATACATTGACAGCGAGCCCAAGCATTGCCATCAATGACAAGGTAATAACAATACTGATCACGGCAGTAGAGAGAGGAACCAGAGCACAATTGACCTTACGCAGACTAAGCCCCAGAATCACAACCAGCACAACCAAGGCGACGGGCATGATGGTAATTTGGTCTCGCTGTATCTGCTGGGTAATCTCATCACGCACAGAGTGTGAACTCATCTGGAAAGCGGTACCCAACTCTCTTTTCAGTGGTTCCAGCACATCCTCAATGGCTTGAGTCAGTTCGCGGTCATGACCTGCAGAGTGGTCATGATCATCCAGGGTAAGGTTGATCGCCATGGTTTTACCATCTACCGAGATTAGATTGCTGGCGACCAGTGGGTTGGCAATCGCCTGGTCAATAACTCGCTGCACCTCCTTCTTATTCTGAGGAATCTGCCGGAGAAACGGGTCCATGACCACATACCCTTCCTGCTCTCGTATATTGGGCACATTAAAGAGGCTGCTGCTACGGATCACAAAATCCAGAGCCTCCAGTTTGCGGATAGTCTGTTGGATCAGCTCTAATTTTGAGGGGGAGAAGAGGGTCTCATCTTGCAGCATGATCATCACCACACTGTCAGAGCCAAAGGTATCCAACATCTCCTGATACTGCTGCCAAAGTGGATCATTCTTGACCATCATACTCTGTGCTGAAACATCAATTTGCAGCCGTGAGAGTTGAGTGGAGGCGAGTAGTGTGACAACAATCAGAGTCAGGATGATTGCGTGTGGGAACGTTGCGGAAAAGTGGAAAAGCTTCTTCAATTTATTCTTTTTCTTTTAGGGAGTTGACCATTCTGGGCAAGTTAGGGAACCTCTGAATAAGTCATGTGTAAATGCCTAACGCCCATAGCGCCCAATATCTTCGTTGAAAACCTTGCTAATAGCCTGCTATTGGCTGCGATCT
>DUYW01000044.1 GCA_013349825.1 Gammaproteobacteria bacterium
GCAAGAGAAGGTGCCCTGGGGTATTGGCTGCGATCTTCGCCTTGATCTTGGACACTATGGACGTAATTCAAATTACCCAGACTTGTTCAGAGGTTCCTTAACCAAATGATGAGAGTCTGTTTTGGTGTATCTGATAGAGCTGTGCGCAGCCGTATGCGGCTTCTGGTGTCTCTGCGGAAAAAACAGGAACCTTTAACTGCTGTTGTCGTAGTGTTGTCCACTGTTCATTTTGACTACCGCCGCCTGCGGTGGCGATGGAGAGAGGTTGCGGTGCTCCTAACGCTACCATTTTGCGATAGCCCATCTGTTCAATGGCCGTAAGCCCTTCCAGAATAGCCTGCAAGAAGCGGTGATCTTCCGGGGGTCTTGGAGATAACCTGGGCTGTAAAGTGGGGTCATTGATGGGGAAGCGCTCACCTACAGAAGAGAGCGGGTAATAGTTGAGTTGGGTGGGAGGTTGCAACACTATTTTTTGACTCAGTTGAATGATCTCCTGCGGGGTGAAGTAGTCGAGCAGAATGCCCGCACCCGCATTGGATGCACCGCTGATTAGCCACTGATTACCTATTCGATGGCTGTAGATGCCATATTCAGGGGCAAAAAGAGGAGTTGAAGAGAGGATTTTCAGTACCAGTGTGGTCCCTAGGGAGGTGACTGCTTGACCGGCCTGCTCTACCCCCGCTGCAATTGTGGCAGCAATGCTATCTGTTGTTCCGTGACAGACCTCTACAGGCTGTTGCTGGTGACGGGAGAATCCAAACTCTTCAAAGAGTGCTGCTGTGAGGGTGCTGTAAGGGGTGCCGGGGGTAGCCACTTGAGGCAGAATGTTTTGAGGAAGATTAAGTTGGTTAATCCACTGTGGCCATCTTCGCTGAACAGGGTCGTATCCCAGTTTTAGAGCATTGTTCTCATCACTGTGACCAAAATGGTTACATAGCCGGTTACTGATCCAGTCGGCCTGGTGTAATGCAAGGACTCCGTTGGAATAATCCAGCGATGGATAGTGATTCAGAAGCCAAAGCAGCTTGGCCAGTGAGGCCGCAGGGCCATGTGCGCCACTCTCAGCCGGAGCCAATTGCTGAATTGTGGCAGCCTCTTGAATGGCGCGTTGATCGTTATACATCAACGCAGTGGTGAGAGGTGATCCGTACCTGTCTGCTAANAGCAGAGTGGCAGAGGTTCCATCAACACTTAGCGTCCTGATGGTATGGGCAGGATTTTTGGGGAGTCCGGCGAGGAGGGTAGGGAGTATGTGGCAAACAGCATCCCACCAATCTTGCGGGTTCTGCTCTGAACGATTGTTGTGTCTGTTGCTTGCAGGAAGGGGGGTTCGGTGCTGGGCAACGATCTCTCTGTTCTCATTAATGGCAATGGCCCGGCAGCCTGAGGTGCCAAGATCAATCCCGATATCGAGAGCCATTGCGTCAGATTAGCCTGGATTGACCTGTTCTCCTGGGAGTTGGACAATCGGTTTTGGCTCCCAGTGGGGGGCTTGATGTTCAGCAACTATAGTGGTGTAGACACCCCCGCGGACATTGAAGATGGCGGTAAGTCGCATAAAGCGTGGCTGGGTAGCGGTTACCAGATCCGAGAGAATCTGGTTGGTAACGGCCTCATGAAAAGCCCCCTCATTCCGGTAGGACCAGACATAGAGTTTGAAGGATTTGAGTTCTACACACTGCTGGTCAGGAATGTACTCCAGATTAAGTGTGGCAAAATCGGGCTGTCCTGTTTTGGGGCAGAGACAGGTAAATTCCGGGGTATGGATACGGATCGTGTAGTCACGTTCAGGATGGGGGTTATCAAAAACCTCCAATGCTTTGCTAGGGTGGGTGGACATAGAATGATTCTTATACTGTGAATGTTTTAAAACAGATAGATATATAAATAATATAATGTAATCTATCCGATGGTTAATTGCTAAATGTGGTGCTATTATACGCGACAAGATTATTAACGGCTTTAGTTTCATTCTCGGAGCGTATTCAAACGCTCGATCTCAACTATTTTATGCGTCTCAAAACACTCAAACTTGCCGGCTTTAAATCCTTTGTGGACCCGACAACGGTCCCGTTCCCCAGTAATCTGGTGGGTGTGATCGGTCCTAACGGCTGCGGTAAATCCAATATTATTGATGCAGTGCGCTGGGTGATGGGCGAGAGTTCAGCCAAGCAGCTGCGTGGTGACTCGATGTCAGATGTTATCTTCAATGGATCCAGTTCGCGTAAACCGGTTGGTGCCGCATCGGTAGAGTTGGTGTTTGATAACAGTGATGGAAAATTGCAGGGGCAGTATGCGAGTTTCAGTGAGATCTCTGTACGTCGCAAGGCATCGCGAGATGGCAAATCGAACTACTACCTCAATGGAACCAAGTGCCGACGTCGGGATATTATGGATCTGTTTTTGGGGACGGGGCTGGGGCCACGCAGTTATGCCATTATTGAGCAGGGGATGATCTCCCGCTTTGTTGAGGCAAAGCCAGACGACCTTAGAGTTCTCATTGAAGAAGCGGCAGGAATCTCCAAGTACAAGGAGCGTCGTAAAGAGACTGAAACCCGTATCCGCCATACCCGAGAAAATCTCGACCGTATCAACGATTTGCGGGAAGAGCTGGACAAACAGTTGAGGCGGTTGGAGCGTCAATCACGTATTGCAAAACGCTATCGCCTCCTCAAAGAAGAGGAGCGTTTGAAGCAGGCACAGCTATTGGCACTTCGTTGGCAGCTGTTTGATCAGCAGGCAACGGCTCAGGATCAGCGCGTTAGAGAGGCTGAACTGGCCGTTCAGGAGCAGATTGCACTACAGCGCACTATTGAGGCAGATATCGAGAAAAAGCGCCTGTTGCATCAGGAGGCGAATGAGGCCTTTAACGGTGTGCAGGGGCGCTTCTATGCCATTGCAGCAGATATCGCCGGTACAGAGCAGAACCTCAAAGGGGTACGTGAGCGCTATGCCATGGTTGAGAGTGATCTGCAGAGTGCAGAGCAGCTTTGGCATGAGACCAACGGGGTGATGAAGACCGATCAACAGCGCGTGGTTGAGCTGGAAAACCTGCTGGAAATGGAGCAGCCAAAATTATTAGAGCTGCAGCAACAGGATCAACAGCTCTCAGCAGTCTGGGGAACTGCAGAAAAAGATTGGAATAACTGGCAGAGTGAACTGGAGACGTTTAACCGTTCTGCCAGTGACCCGAAGCGAGATGCAGAAATTACACGTTCACGGATTGGCCAATTAGAACGTCAGCAGCAGAATGGACAACGCCAGACCGGACGATTGCAGGAAGAGCAGCAGCGCCTGCCAACGGTAGAGCCGGGTGAGCTGGAGCAGTTATTAGACGCTCAACGTCAGGCAGAACAGCAGTTGCAGCAGCATCGTGATGAAGGGGCGGCACTGCGTCTGTCAATTACAGAGCAACGAGAAGAGAGTCGTCAGCTGAGTGAAAAGTTAAACCAGCAACGTGGAGAACTGCAACGACTGAGCGGTCGACTCACCTCACTTGAGGCGTTACAACAAGATGCGTTGGGGCGTGATAAACGGGGGGTTCAGCAGTGGTTGGCAAACAATGGAGTGGCGGATGCCTCCCGCCTGGCGGAGAAGATGACAGTTGAGTCCGGTTGGGAGCGTGCTGTAGAGGTGGTATTGAGTAGTGACCTGGAAGCTGTGGTTGTTGAAGATGACCAGGCTCTTTTGCAGCAGTCGAATCAGCTCAAGAGAGGGACTGTGCGCTTTGTGCAGGAGACTCTACCAACCTCAGGAGGAGATGCTCTTCCTCCGCTGGCAGGAGCAGTCGTTCTGGCAGATCAGGTGAGTTCTGAGAGCGCGATTGCGAATCGTCTCTATGGGGTGTATGGAGTGGAAACATTGCAGCAGGCGCTGGACTTGAGAACGCACCTGCAACCGGGGATGACTTTGGTGACCCGTGACGGTCTTTGGTTGGGGGCGGGTTGGTCTCAAGTGGCGCAAGAGGATGATCAGCAAGAGGGGGTGCTGCAGCGTGAACAGTCGATTCGTCAGCTCAAGCAGCAGCAGTCCCTGTTTGAGACAGAGATTGCGCAACTGCAGCAGACACTGGCAACAAGACGTGAGCAACTCAAAACACAGGAGCAGCAGGGGGAGTCGTTACAGCGAGAGATTGATCGACAGGCGTCACAGCTTTCCAACCAAAAATCAGAGTTGAGTGCCAAGCAGGCACGTCAAGAGCAGGTCAATCAACGTCGTCAGCGTATCGAGGAGGAGTTGACACAGGCTGAGTCTGACTTGCGTCATGCAGAAGAGGAAATTCTGCAACTGCGTGGAACACTTGAGGTGGCGTTAAAGGCAATGGAGGCAAGCGAAGTCGAGCGTGAGCGAATTGAGTCCCGACGGGCCGGGCTGCGTGAGGCCGTTGACCATTCGCGCTCAGCATCATCCGCAATGCGTGACCAACTGCACCGGCTGACGGTGCAGGTAGAGTCTGCCCGTACCCGTTTAGAGTCTACCCGTAGCGGTTTGACCCGGATGGAGGAGCAGTTGGCGGCCAGTGAAGTACGTAGAAAGACATTGGTAGAGAATCGAGATGCGCTATTGGCTCCGATTGAGGCGCTAAAAGAGGAGTTGGAAGAGCACCTGGCGCGTCAATTGGTGGTTGAAAATGAGTTGACCGATGCACGTCGTCACCTTGAAGAGATTGAGCACCTCCTGCGTGAGCAGGATGGAAAGCGTATGGAGGTGGAGCGCGAGGTAGAGGAGCGTCGGCTTGTTCATGAGAAGAGACTGCTGGAAGGACAGGAGATTGTGGTACGCCGTCAAACCATCGATGAACAGCTACAAGAGAGTGGTCATCAACGGGATCAACTGCTACGTGAGATGCCAGAGGGGGCTACTGCAGAGCAGTGGCAGCAAGATGTGGATGAGCTGGCACGAAAGATCCATCTGCTGGGTCCTATCAACCTTGCAGCCATTGAAGAGTATCAGACTGAGGCGGAGCGTAAAGAGTATCTGGATCAACAGAATGGAGACCTGGTTGAGGCCTTGGAGATACTGGAGTCGGCTATCGCCAAGATTGACCGAGAAACCCGAAGCCGCTTTAAAGAGACCTTTGACAAGATCAATGACGGCATCAAGAACAACTTCCCGAGACTGTTTGGCGGGGGACGCGCACATCTGGAGATGACCGGGGAGGATCTGCTCGATACCGGCGTCACCATCATGGCGCAGCCACCGGGCAAGCGCAACAGTACCATTCATCTGCTCTCTGGAGGAGAGAAGGCACTGACAGCAGTGGCCCTGGTGTTCTCGATTTTTGAACTTAATCCAGCCCCTTTCTGTATGTTGGATGAGGTAGATGCCCCGCTTGATGAGGCCAATGTCGGGCGCTTCTGTACTATGGTCAAACATATGTCTGAACGTGTACAGTTCATCTTTATTACTCATAACAAGGCGACGATGGAGATTTCCGATCAGCTTTCTGGAGTTACAATGCACGAACCCGGTGTGTCACGCATTGTGGCAGTTGATATTGAAGAGGCGCAGGCGATGACAGCCAGCTAAGAGAACTTATGTCATTTGGATTTATTGATACATTTAAACAGGTACTGGATCGCAGAGAGAAGCGGCTCAAAAATACAGTCTCTGATCGCGCTTCAGTGGACTCACATGAGTCACATCAGTTGGATACGCATGATCCGATAGACCTTGATGGCTGGCAATCGGATGAGGAGGATATTCTCAATTTGAGAAGTGCAGAGGGTTGTGCTGAGCGTGTAGATGCTGGGTTGCAGCTCGATGAAAATATGCAACAGAGAGAGGGTGATAACGCCGCAAGTTCAAAAATAGAAGCACAAAAAATAGGTGAATTGGTTGTCTTGACAGTGATGGCTCAGGATCATGACCATTTTGAAGGTAGTGATCTGCTGCGTGAATTTTATGCAGAGGGGCTCAAATATGGTAAAGATGGGCTATTTCATGCCTATCATGAAGAGACTGCTTCCAAACCTCTCTATAGTGTCTGTAATGTATTAAGCCCCGGAGTATTTGAAGAGCAGAAGATGATACAACTTCGGACCAAGGGGGTAGCGCTCTTCTTTGAAATTCCCTGTGAACACTCCGGAAAAATGGCACTGAATACAATGATGGGTTCCGCACACCAGATTGCTGTGGGGTTGGGGGGGAATGTGATGGATGGAGAACGTCGACCACTGACGGCGTGTACACTGCAACGCCTGCACGACCGACTTCATGAGTGTGAGTATCGTAAAGAACTGGAGCTTAAGAAATCCAGTCGGCAATTGTAACCCTCTGTAATGGCGCAGCAGATCTCGGACCAAGAGCAGCTACGAGCCGAAGAGTTGCGCCAACAACTGCACCACCACAATCACCAATACTATGTAAAGGATAATCCAGAGGTACTGGACTCTGAGTATGATGCGCTGTTTCGTGAATTGCAGCAGTTGGAGCAACGCCATCCACAGCTACAGACTCCAGACTCTCCGACCCTGAGAGTGGGAGGGGAGGTGCTGGATGGTTTTCAAAGTGTTGATCATCTACTGCCGATGGCTTCGCTTGATAATGCCTTTGACGCGGGCGAAATGGAAGATTTTGAGCAGCGCATTGTGGCACGTCTGGAGGTCGGGACTGTTGAATACATTGCTGAACCTAAACTGGATGGTGTAGCACTCAATTTACTGTATGAAGAGGGAGTGCTGGTCCGTGGGGCGACCCGAGGCAATGGGCAGCAGGGCGAGGATGTTACCGTCAATGTACGCACGATCGCCTCCATCCCTCTTAAATTACATGGAAGAGACATTCCTCAACGGCTGGAGGTGCGTGGGGAGGTCTTCATCTCCAAGGCCGATTTTGAGCGTCTTAATCAACGTCAGATTGTTAAAGGTGAGAAACCGTTTGCCAATCCGAGAAATGCGGCGGCAGGTAGCCTGCGACAGTTGGACTCCTCAATTACCGCTCAACGCCCCCTCTCATTTATCAGCTATGGTGTAGGAGATGTAGAGGGTGGGATTGAAGTTGAACAGTATCAGCAGCGAATGCAGCAGTTGGCTCAGTGGGGGGTGCCGATCTCATCTGAGTTGACGAAACTACAGGGGATCAAGGCGTGTCAGGCACTGATTCAGCACTATTTAGAGCAGCGCTCATCACTGCCATACGAGATTGACGGGATTGTTTTCAAGGTCAATAGCTACCACTATCAACAGCTGCTGGGGCAGACTGCACGTGCGCCACGCTGGGCCATTGCCTGGAAATTTCCGGCACAAGAGGCAACAACAACACTGATTGCAATCGAACTTCAGGTTGGACGCAGCGGGGCTATGACACCTGTAGCAAGATTAAAGCCAGTTGAGGTTGGAGGGGTTACCGTATCCAATGCAACCCTGCACAATGCCGATGAAGTGAGTCGCAAAGATATTCGGGAAGGGGATCAGGTTATTGTACGGCGTGCAGGTGATGTAATTCCAGAGGTGGTACGCTCGGTGGGTGATCGGCGTTCTGTCGATAGCAAGCCATGGGTGATGGCACAGCAGTGTCCTGTTTGCGGCTCAGAGACAGTACAGGATGATGGAAAAAGTGTGGTTCGATGTAGTGGTGGGTTGTTTTGTCCCGCNCAGCGTAAACAGGCGGTGTGGCACTTTGCCTCCAGAAAAGGTCTCGATATTGAAGGGTTGGGGGGTAAGCTAATCGAACAATTAGTGGATCAGCAGATGGTCAGTACCCCGGCAGATCTTTTTCATCTTGAGCTGGAGCCACTCAGCAAGTTGCAACGAATGGGTGAAAAATCGGCAGAAAACCTGCTGCAAGCGCTACAGAAGGGCCGTCAAACGACACTGTCACGTTTTCTCTATGGGTTGGGGATTCCTGAAGTGGGGGAGGCAACGGCACAGGCACTTTCCGACCATTTTGGTACTCTGAACGGTGTGATGGAGTCTACGGCAGAGCAGTTGCTGGGGGTTGAAGATGTTGGACCTATTGTCGCTGAAAACATTATCACCTTTTTTGCACAACCTCATAATTGTGAAGTGATCGATCAACTGTTACTGGCGGGGCTTGAGTGGCCGGATGTTGAGCCGGTATCTTCGCTGGAGCAGGCCTTGTCAGGTCAACGTTATGTGATTACGGGAACCCTCAATGAGATGACGCGTAGTGAAGCAAAACAGCGCCTACAAACGTTGGGGGCGAAAGTGGTGGGATCGGTCTCAAGAAAAACCACGGCTCTGATCTGTGGAGCAGATCCCGGCTCCAAGCGTGAGAAGGCGCTTTCTATAGGGGTGCCGATACTGGATGAGAACGAGTTGAAGCAGTTGTTGAATGGGTACCAATAGTTGCATAAGCTCCTTTATGCAATGCCTTTTCAGTTGCAGGGGGAAGGCTGGGATAGAGGTAGAATGCGTGATCTTATACAACGCTTTATAGCGCCATCATCTCTATATTGTCCGCTAGAGTATGTTATCTTTTGTCGCTTGTAAAATTTCTGGGGGGGAATCATAAATGGAGGAAAAGAGTGTGGTTGATGGGAAAAATGGTCAGTTTATCTACTATTTTCAACCTATTATATCGACAGATCGTGGGCGGGTTTCAGACCTTGAAGCGCTGGTCCGGTTTGAGACAGAGGATGGTGAGATCATTGCACCCGGAGCATTTATTCCGCAAATGGAAGCGGAAGGGAGCATTGATCTGTTTACGCGACTCTATTTTCCGCTATTAGTCCAGTCAGCCCGCTCATTTTGCGAGATCGATCCTCAGTTACGGCTCTCCTTTAACCTCTCTTCCCAAAGCTTGCAGATTGAGGACTGTGCTGCCTTCCTGCTGCAGGTATTGGATCAGCAAGAGGTAAAACCCTCCTCAATGCAGCTCGAGGTATTGGAGACCGGGCTATTACAGCAAAACCAAATTGTTGAAGAAAATCTTAAGAGACTGTCAGCTGCGGGCATGATTATAGCAATGGATGACTATGGTACGGGGTACTCTTCAATCGATACCCTCTCTCTGTGGCCGTTTAGTTCTATAAAGCTCGATCGAGACCTGATTAAACGGATGCTCAATTCACAAAAGGCGACTACGATTGTTGAGACCTCAATCCTGATGGCCCACCAGTTGGGCATCACTGTTGTTGCCGAGGGGATTGAACATCAGGCTCAGTACCGTTTTCTGACCAGTTCAGGATGTGACAAGTTGCAGGGATTCTGGATTGCACGTCCCATGCCGATGGAACATGCGGTTATATTTGTTCAGGATAAGCAGTCAAAGCATGATCAATGTCCGCCAGTAGGGTTGATTATGCAGGCGCAAATGGACCATCTGGAGTGGCGTAGACGGTTAATACAGGAACTTGAGTCGATTCAATTTGAGTCAGAGAGTGGGCAACCTCGTGTGGCACATCGCACTCCGGAGTTGAATCATCATCACTGCCGCTTTGGGGGGTGGTATTACAGTTCGGACGAGTCCTACACCGAGTGGGAGGAGTTCCAGGCTTTACGGCAGCCTCACCGTGAATTCCATCAGTTGGCTAACCAATTGATCAGCCATGTGAAAGAGGGAAAAAAGGATAGCCGTTTGATGGCACTGCTGGCGGAAATGGATGAAAAGACCATTGAAATGGTAATCCTTTTGCAACGCCTTGAGATGCGTTCATTCCTGTTTAATGAGAGCGGAGGAGCCAGTGAAAATTAAGTTACTGGATGCCAATGTAACCCTCCTTGCAGGGTTTGGTTTGGTGCTGTTGTTGATGGCTGCCCAGATGACACTCTCCATTTCAGAACTCTATTCGTTGCGTGATCGAATGGATAAAATTGTTACGGATAAGTTGGTTAAAAGTAGTTTGGCTCAGAAGATGTTTGATGCATCGAGAGAGCGTGCGCTGTTGTTGATGATGGTCTACTATGAGGGTGACCCTTTTGAGCGTGATGAGCTGGTGATGCAGTTTCGTGGTTATGCAGAGCGTTTTATGAGTGCCCGTGAAAAACTCTATGAGAAGGAGCTTTCTCTGAGAGAACGGACAGTACTGGGGGAGTCGGTCTCCCTGGCTGCAGATGGTGCATTAGCCATGAACCAGGTACTGGATATGGTTCTGGATGAACAGAATAAACTAGATCATCATGAGTTTCTCTTACTCTTCAGAGAGCAGGTTTTTCCGATTCGGAATCAGTTAACAAACAAGATGGAGGAGATCGGCTGGACTGCTGTTGAGGAGAGTCAAAAGGCATTAGATATTGCAGAAGAGAATTTTCAACATGTTCAGAAACTGCTCTGGTTATTGGGAGGGGCAGCATTACTGATTTCTATAGTGATTGTCTGGATGGTGTATAAGAGAATTCCGAGAACATCCAGTAAGTTGCATTATATGTATGAAGAGATGGACCATATAGCCAAACATGATGAGCTAACGGGACTGCTTAATCGGCAAACTTTTGAGGGGTGCCTGGAAGAGGCGCTGAAACGTGCAGCCTACTATCAGGAATTGTTGGCGGTTCTTTACATTGATCTGGACGGGTTGAAGAAAATCAATGATCGTTATGGGCGTAGCTTGGGTGATCTGGTTTTACAGCGAGTATCCAGGCAGTTTATGAGCTACGTACGCGATGCGGACAGCATTGCACGAGTTGGTGGTGATGAATTTGTAATTATTCTCAGTAAGGTAGGCTCAAAAGAGAATGTGGTTGAGGTGACAGAGCGTATTTTGAAAGGGTTGGAAGCGGAGATTGAACTTGGGAATAACCGACAGACCCAAATAGGGGCCAGTATTGGAGTGGCACTCTATCCAGAGGATGGAGAGAGTGAGGAGCAGCTTTTGTCTCTGGTGGACCAAGCCGTGGGAGAGGCGAAAAGGCGGGGCGGACACCAATTTCACTTTGCTGAAGAGGATACGTCAGAGAGCCAGTGAACACAGAGGCACCTCTTTTGAATGAGACTCTGTGAAGTGAAAAGTCACTATTCAGAGGTGAGCTGAATAGTGACGTTTATTCTATAGATAATTGCTGTTATTGATAGGTACAGAGATAGGCAGTCTCAACCTCAACCTTGAGATTAAAGATCTGGTTGGCTTCAACGATAAACTGATCGCCTTGTCTGAAAGTTTCCCAGGTCTCATTGCCAGGAAGCTGAACGGTCAAAGCTCCACTGACTACGGTCATGGTCTCTCGCTGACTGGTGTCAAAGGTATACTCTCCAATCGCCATCACCCCAACGGTTGCAGGTAGTGTTTCAGTTTGAAATGCAATGGATACGACGTCGCCATCAAAATAGTGGTTGGTTTTTAACATCAGGACTCCTTCTGCTGAGGGTTAAGTAAGGTATTGGCCCGGTTACTTTACCTGAATGCTCAGGGCGTGAATCTCAGTCTCCATCAGTGCATCGAGTGCCTGATAAACGAGCCGGTGCTGTTGAATGATCGATTTTCCATCAAACTGCGGAGATGCAATATGAACGGTAAAGTGACCTGCCCCACCGGCGCTGGCATGTCCAGCATGCTCTGCAGAATTATCTTCGAGGGTTAAAGAGGTCGGATTGAGCTGTTGGTTGAGAAGATCTTCAATAGCGAACAGGCGTTGTGCTGGAGTCATGGTAATACCCGTTTAAAAGGTTTTACAGTAACCTGCTGATAGACACCCGCATGGATGTAAGGGTCATCCTCCGCCCAAGATTGGGCAGCCTCCAGCGAGGCAAATTCTGCAACAACCAGACTTCCGCTGAACCCTGCAGGGCCGGGATCTTCGCTATCAATGGAGGGGTGTGGGCCGGCCAGCAGAAGCCGCCCCTGATCACGAAGTTGCTCCAGTCGGCTGAGATGGTCCGGCCTCGCCTGGAGGCGTGCTGTGAGGCTATCTTCACGGTCTTGGCTGATAATGGCGTAAAACATAGTTACTCCTGAGGCAATTTTTTAGGGTCAACGGAAGTTCCGTCATTGGCTGTTTCAGCTTCAGGTTCCTCTTCAATATGACGTGTCATATAGAAGGCTTGAGCGATCACAAAAGTAAAGGTAAGACCCATAACACCGAACAGTTTGAAGTTAACCCAGATCTCTTCACGGCTCTTCTCATCAAGCTCTAAACCATAGTAGAAAGCAACATAGATATTGATGACTCCGACCAGCAGGAAAAAAATACCCCAGCTCCAGTTCAGACGAGTCCAAATGGCAGCAGGGAGGGTGACGCTACCGCCCATCATCCGTTGCGCCAGTGGGCGTTCGCCAATATAGCTGCTGCCGATAAAGGCAAGACCAAAAATCCAGTTTACTACGGTGACCTTCCATTTTATGAAAAGGGCATCCTGAAAGATCAAGGTTGCACCACCGAGTACAGAGATCAGCCCCAGAGTGATCAGGTGCATTTTCTCAAAACGCCGGTTTTTGAGCCAGAACAGAGCCACCTGAATGGCAGAGGCGGCAATCGCTACAGCCGTTGCGACAAAAATGTCATAAGTCTTGTAGGCGACAAAAAAGAGGATGACAGGGAAGAGATCAAACAGAAATTTCATAAGTAAACAGGGTAAAATAGCGTGCTTTGAAAAAAACATTTTACCATATCTTGACCTGTAATCATGAGTCTCAGTTACGATCTTCATAGTCACTCTACCGTTTCCGATGGTACCTTGTCACCAGCCGACCTGGTGGTTCGTGCTGCGAGCCAGGGTGTGGATGTGCTGGCAATTACTGACCATGATGAGGTTTCAGGCTGTGCTGAGGCTGCTCGACAGGCCTCTGATTTGGGGACTATTCGACTGCTTGCAGGGGTGGAAATCTCGGTCTCCTGGGGTAAACAGACAATCCATGTTGTTGGTTTGAATGTTGATCCGGATCACCAACAACTCTTCACTGGATTACAGCGATTACAACAGTTTCGTCAATGGCGAGGAGAAGAGATTGGTCGTAAACTGGAGCAAGCGGGAATCCGGGATGCTTACGAGGGGGCGTTGGCACAATGCAAAGGAGAACTGCTGACTCGTACCCACTATGGCCGTTTTCTACATCAAAGTGGTGTGGTGGACTCCATGCAAAGTGCGTTTAAAAAATACCTGTTGCGAGGAAAACCCGGCTATGTAGCGGGGCAGTGGGCCAGTATGGAAGAGGCCGTCGGATGGATAGTTGCGGCAGGTGGTGTCGCAGTGGTGGCACATCCTGCCCGGTACGGAATGACCCGGACCAAATTAAGGACCCTGCTGAGAGAGTTTGTTGAATATGGCGGAGATGGACTGGAGGTTGTCTCCAGTAGCCATAATAGCAATGAGATCCATACGATGAGTCAGCATGCGCTGGATTTGGGGCTTGCAGCTTCGCGGGGATCCGATTTTCATGATCCGGAGTATCGTTGGGTCGAGTTGGGACGGCTGCCTGAGCTGCCAAAAAAATGTGAGCCGATCTGGGAACGATTTGAGATCAATCAACCATATTCTCAAGAGATCCAAAGGGATTATTAAGTGACCAGAATAATTGAAATTCATCCAGATAACCCTCAACCACGGCTGATTAAGCAAGTGGTCGAGGTGATTCATCAAGGGGGGGTGGTAGCCTATCCTACAGACTCCAGCTACGCCATTGGTTGTCATATTGGAGATAAACAGGCAATGGACCGTATTCGTAGAATCCGTCGTGTAGACAGCGACCATAACTTCACCCTAGTGTGTCCTAATTTGGCAGACCTTAGTCTTTATGCAAAGGTGGATAATGCCTCATTTAGACTGATGAAGCGGGTAATGCCGGGACCCTACACCTTGATCCTGAAGGCGAGTCGTGAGGTTCCTAGACGTCTGCAACACCCTAAAAAGAAGACCATTGGTCTGCGTGTTCCAGACCATGCGGTGGCACATGCATTGATGGAGACACTGGGAGAGCCTCTGATGAGTTCTACTCTGATTCCACCCGGTGAGACAATTCCACTGAATGACCCTTTTGAGATTGAGCAGCAGATGGGGCATGCCCTGGATCTGATTGTCGATGGAGGACATTGTGGAGTAGAGGCTACCACCGTTGTGGATATGATAGATGGTCTACCTAAGGTGGTGCGCGTGGGGTGTGGTGATCCGTCCCCGTTTGAGTGATAATTTCCCTATGCAACAACTCTCAACGATACAGACAATCGCCATTTGGGCGCTACCGGTCCTTTTTGCTATCACTGTTCATGAGGTGGCTCATGGCTGGATGGCCAAAAAATTGGGCGACAAGACGGCGATGATGCTGGGGCGGCTGACGCTCAACCCGCTGAAACACATTGATCCGATTGGTACCATTGTGCTACCGCTGATGCTGGTTGTGTTGCAGACCGGTTTTGTCTTTGGATGGGCAAAACCAGTGCCGGTTACCGTGGAAAATTTACGCCGACCTAAACAGGATATGGTCTGGGTAGCATTGGCCGGACCACTCTCCAATGGCTTGATGGCGATTTTATGGGCCATTGTGATGACGGCTGCTGCGCTCTACCATACAGCGATACCAATGATTGCGGAACCGCTTGTCTATATGGGGCAGGCTGGAATGTTGATCAATGTGGTACTGATGGTACTCAATTTGGTGCCAATACCGCCGTTGGATGGGGGGCGAATCGTGACAGGGCTTCTGCCAGGGCGTCTGGCATGGCAATTTAGCCGGATAGAGCCTTATGGATTTCTGATCTTGATTGCCTTATTGGCAAGCGGAATATTGGGTGACTTGCTGGGACCCATCATCAAGGGGGTCATTGACCCACTCTATACGCTGGTTCGCTTCTGATTTTTTAACTGATAGTGGTGATGCTTAGCACACCAAAGATGGATACAACTGAATATTTATGAATTCGATAACCAATAGCCATGCAATGATTCCTGCACAATTCCAGCGCGTGGTCTCCGGGATGCGCCCAACCGGAAGTCTTCATCTGGGCCATTTTCATGGTGTGCTGAAAAACTGGGTTCAGTTGCAATATGAGTATGAGTGTTACTTTTTTGTGGCCGACTGGCACGCATTGACCACACATTATGAAGACCCTTCGGTCATTGAGCGCAGTGTGTGGGAGATGGTGATCGACTGGCTAGCCGCGGGCGTAGATCCGGGAACCGCGAGGATTTTTATTCAGTCGCAAGTGCCAGAACATGCAGAGCTTCACACCTTGCTTTCGATGATGACACCGTTGAGCTGGCTGGAGCGGGTCCCGACCTATAAAGATCAACAAGAAAAACTAAAAGAGAAAGATCTCTCAACCTATGGGTTCTTAGGTTATCCACTGCTCCAGAGTGCAGACATTCTGGCCTATCGTGCAGCCCATGTTCCGGTGGGTGAAGATCAGGTGGCACATGTTGAACTGACCCGTGAGGTAGCGCGTCGCTTCAACCACCTCTATGGTAAAGAGGCAGGCTTTGAAGAGAAGGCAGAACGTGCAGCCAAGAAGATGGGCAAGAAAAATGCAAAACTCTACAGTCGGTTAAGAAAAAGTTTCCAGGAAGAGGGAGACCACGAAGCCCTGGAGACTGCACGAGCACTGTTGGAGGCACAGCAAAATATCACCATAGGGGATCGGGAGCGTCTGTTTGGGTATCTTGAAGGGGGCGGAAAGATCATATTGCCGGAACCACAGGCACTCTTAACTCAGGCTTCAAAAATGCCGGGGCTGGATGGGCAGAAGATGTCCAAGTCCTACCACAACACTATTTCACTGCGTGAAGATCCTTTAGAAATTGAGCGTAAAATCCGTACCATGCCGACCGATACCCAACGGGTTCGCAAAACGGATCCGGGTGATCCCGATAAGTGCCCTGTGTGGCAGCTCCATCAAATTTATACCGGTGAGACTCAGCGTACAATGTTGGCAGAAGGGTGTCGCAGCGCCGGGATTGGCTGTATCGATTGCAAGCAGCCAGTGATTGAAGGGGTCCTGAGTGAGCTGGCACCGATGCGTGAACGTGCTAAAAACTTTACAGAGGAGCCGACGCTGGTGAAAAATATCATTGAAGAGGGGGGAGAGCTGGCACGTGAAGAGGCGAAACGTACCATGACTGAGGTGCGTCAGGCGATGGGGCTCTCCTATACGTGAATAGCGAGCTACCACTGGATGGGCCGGAGTCGATAGCGCAAGCCCACCTGCTTAAGGAAATTCGGGTTTCAGGTGAATCGCTGGATGAGTTGCCAAAGGATCTGTACATTCCACCCGAAGCACTGAAAGTGGTACTGGAAACCTTTGAAGGGCCGCTTGATCTACTGCTTTACCTGATTCGTCGACAAAATCTTGATGTACTCAATATCCCCATTGCAGAGGTGACCCGACAGTACATGTCCTATGTGGAGATGATGCGTGCATTGAACCTGGAGCTGGCTGCAGAATATCTGGTGATGGCAGCACTGTTGGCTGAGATCAAGTCTAGAATGTTGTTACCTCGGCATGATGAGATTGAGGACGAAGATGATCCGCGTGCAGAGTTGATCCGTCGGCTTCAAGAGTATGAACAATTCAAAAGAGTGGCAGAGGAGCTAGATCAGCAACCACGCCTGGAACGTGACATCAATCCGGTTGAAATTGCAGGCCCCTCTCGTGGACCACGCCCCCAGCCAGAGGTACAGTTACAGGCGTTGCTGACCGCTTTCAGTGAGGTATTGCAGCGAGCGGAGCTGTTCAATAGTCACCATGTACAGCGTGAACCGCTTTCAATACGTGAACGAATGAGTGCTGTACTGATACGCCTGGAGGAGTTATCCACTGAAGAGAGTCCCCCCTTTATTGAGTTTCAGTCACTGTTTGCCGTCGAAGAGGGGCGAGCCGGTGTGGTGATTGCCTTGATGGCAGTATTGGAGCTGATTAAAGAGGCGTTGATTGGTGTCGTTCAGAATGAACCCTACGGTCCCATCTATATTGGCCCCCCTTCACAGTTGTCGATTGAAAAAGGGGAACGATTCTAATGAGAACCTCTAAAAAAATAGCAGAGAGCCGATGGAAACCAATCTAAAGAATATTGTTGAAGCTGCGTTGATGGCCGCCGGCAAGCCACTCAGCATCAAAATGTTGCTGGCACTGTTTGAGGAAGATGCTCAACCGGAGCGCAGAGAGGTGTTAGAGGTACTGCAGCAGCTGCAATCTGACTTTGAAGGGCGGGGGGTAGAGATTGTTGAGGTGGCCAGCGGCTGGCGTATGCAGGTTCGCCAAGAACTCTCTATCTGGATCAACCGTCTATGGGAAGAGAAACCTGCACGTTATTCCAGAGCGTTGTTAGAGACTATGGCGCTGATTGCCTACCGCCAGCCCATTACACGTGGAGAGATTGAGGAGATTCGGGGTGTTGCAGTGAGTAGTAACATCATGAAGACCCTGCAAGAGCGGGAGTGGGTACGGATGCTGGGTCACCGTGACGTGCCGGGTCGGCCAGCGATGTACGGTACCAGCCGAAAATTTCTCGACTATTTTGGTCTTAAATCACTGGAAGAGATGCCTACCCTGATGGAACTGAAAGAGCTGGGACCTCTCAATCAGGAGTTTGAACTGGGTTATAAAGGGGAGTTGTCAAAGCCTGAAGGAGAAGAGTCTGCCGAAACTGAGACAGAGGGGGAAATGCAAGATGAGTCAGTTGAAGACTCATCGGCCACACAAAAAGTTGACCTAAGGTTGATCGTTAATGAACAGATGGATGAGAGATGAGTATTGAATCAACAGTAGAAACAGATGAGTCGGTACAACCTTTGACCGGAGAGCGTCTGCAAAAGGTGATGGCGCGGGCAGGGGTCGCCTCTCGTCGCCAGGTAGAGAGTTGGATTCGGGAGGGGAAAATTCGTGTCAATCGTGAAACGGCAACACTTGGCATGCGTATCACCCCTGAAGATGAGGTGCGCCTGAATGGAGATCAACTGCATCTCTACCCGAAAGAGGGGGGAGAGATGCAGACTCGGGTACTGCTCTACCATAAGCCTGCCGGACAGGTAACCAGTCGCAAGGACCCGGAAGGGCGCGATACCGTATTTAAGCATCTCCCCAAAGTGAGAGGTGGACGCTGGATTGCCATTGGTCGACTGGATTACAACACCTCTGGGCTATTGCTCTTTACAACCGATGGTGAATTGGCCCACCGTCTAATGCACCCCTCAACCGAGGTGGATCGGGAATACGCAGTGCGGGTATTGGGCGAAGCAACGGCAGGTCAGCTGGAGCAGTTACGCAAAGGGGTGGAGCTGGAAGATGGGGTGGCCCGTTTCAGTGATATTGTAGAATCTGGAGGTAAAGGGACCAACCATTGGTATCACGTAGTGTTACAGGAGGGGCGTAACCGGGAGGTGCGGCGGATGTGGGAGGCCGTTGGTTTAACGGTGAGCCGTTTGATGCGTGTCCGCTATGGTTCAATTTTTCTGGATAAAAAAATTCGGGCTGGAAAGAGTCGAGAACTGGAACGTGAAGAGGTTCGGGAGTTGATGCAGGTGGCCGGGTTGAAGATGGAGGCCCCCCTGAAGCTGAAGCGCACAGAAGAGGGTACTGCCGCTCGACCTCAAAAAGGGGCTGCACGACGCAAGAAGATACGAGTGCGCACACCGCATGGAAAAAAACATTGATCCACTAACCCTGTTTGAACAACTTTACAGCCACTATGGGCCACAGCAGTGGTGGCCGGCAGAAACGCCTTTTGAGGTGATGGTTGGAGCTATCCTTACTCAAAATACAACGTGGAGCGGGGTAGAGAAGGCGATCAAAAATCTGCAGGAAGAAGATCTACTCTCCGTCGAGTCGATTCTGGCACTGCCACAAGCAACATTAGGGGCACTGATTCGTCCCTCGGGTTACTACAACCTCAAATCTGAACGGTTACAGAATTACTGTCGCTGGTATCTGCAGCACCAACAGCAAATAGTGGCAATGGACCTGTTGCAGTTGCGTACGGCGCTTCTTGAAATTAACGGGGTGGGGCCGGAGACAGCGGACGATATACTGCTATACGCCTTTGAGCGACCAGTTTTTGTAGTGGATGCCTATACCCGCAGAATCTTTCAGCGTGGAGGGTGGCTGCAAGGGAAAGAGCACTATGAGGAGGTTCGTAATAAGGTTGAGGTGTACTTTAGTGATCAGAGTGAGTCTGAACAGGTTCGCATCTACAAAGAGTTCCACGGCCTTATCGTGAACCATGCAAAATTGTACTGCCGTAAAAAACCGCAGTGTGAAAAGTGCCCCGTCAACTGTGGGTATCTACCGGGTCCCAGGGAGTAGACTACCCCAGCCAGACCTCCCCAGAGAAAGGGGAGGAACCAGAGGGGGGTGAACTCATCTCAGTCTCTTGGCTTGACCCTATCTGCGGTAAGGGTAGGGAGAAAGCGGCATAGCCCGTGGCTGCATAACCATCGGTGGCATCGGAGGGCGTGGACCGTAATAGGGCATTGGAGGTATTGGTCGACGGTAATTGCCGTATCCTCGTGGTGGTCTTGGAGCCTGTCTACGGTAGTATCTTCCAGGGTTTTGTGGCGGCCTCAGTGATGAGGCGCGGGGAGGC
>DUYW01000045.1 GCA_013349825.1 Gammaproteobacteria bacterium
ACTACAACTTGATGCATTTACAATGGAGCTTGAAGCCTTGCCTGATGCGGCTTGAGGGGGCTGAATGCATGATTTTGAACTCCGAAACTTGAGATATGAAGTACAGACATTTTTTATCAGAATTAGAGGTTTGACTCAACCGGACCATTCCATTACCTAGAAAGGAATCCCCCCTATCCCTATGCGGATGAAGGGAGTGGCGATATGCCGGTAGTAAATCTGAGTAAAATTATAGCTATGAACCATAATAGAGATCGAGTCAATGCCGTTATCACCCCCGCAGGCACTTTGGGGGTGATGTCACAACATGAGGTGGAGAAAATTCTTCGCAGCAGTCGTGATAAGGGGGCACTGCATGAGCAGTTCAGGCGCTGTGCCCTGGCGGTTCTCAACACCGGTACCGATATCGATGATTCCAAGATGGTGATGGAGAAATTTCACGATTTTGATATCGTACCTCATCAGTTGGACTGGGGGCTTCAGTTTGAGTTGGTCAATGCCCCGGCAGAGGCGTTTGTGGATGGTGAGTTGATTCACGGTATTCGTGAACATCTGTTTGCCGTCATTCGGGATATTCACTCTGCCCATGAGACACGCAGCTCCAGCTATTTTGAGAAGTCAGACGATGAGAGTGGTGGGGTGACCAATGCAGTGTTCCACATTCTCCGCAGGGCCACCATTTTTGATCGCCATGACCATTCAGGGTTGGTGGTCTGTTGGGGGGGGCACTCCATCGACAAGGTAGAGTATAAATATACCAAAGAGGTTGGATACCATTTGGGGTTGCGTGGCCTCAATATCTGTACCGGATGTGGTCCGGGCGCAATGAAAGGGCCGATGAAAGGGGCCACCTTTGGTCATGCAAAGCAGCGAAACCGGGAGGGGCGTTATATTGGTTTGACGGAGCCGGGCATTATTGCGGCAGAGCCACCCAACCCCATTGTCAGTAATCTGGTTGTGCTGCCGGATATTGAGAAGCGGCTGGAGGCCTTCGTTCGTACCGGCCACGCCTTTATTCTCTTTCCGGGCGGGGCGGGATCTGCTGAGGAGCTGCTCTATCTGTTGGGAATACTGCTCCATCCGGAAAATCGGGATGTCCCCTTTCCGTTGGTGCTGACGGGACCGGCTTCGAGTCATGCCTATTTTGAACAGATCAATGCCTTTATTGGAGAAACTCTGGGGTATGAGGCGCAGCAACGCTATAAAATTATCCTCGATGACCCTGCCGCAGTGGCACGAATGATGATCAAAGGGGTCAAGGAGGTGATCTCCTATCGTAAAGAGAAGGGAGATGCCTTCTTTTTTAACTGGCAACTCAATATTGATCTTCTGTTCCAGAAACCTTTTGAGGTGACCCATGAGTCGATGGCTGAATTGGATCTGCACAAGGGGCAGGACCATCATCTGTTGGCGGCAAATCTCCGAAAGGCCTTTTCAGGGATTGTAGCAGGCAATGTAAGAGAGGAGGGGATCTGTTCAGTCGAGAAGAATGGCCCCTATATGCTCAGCGGAGATTTGGAGTTGATGGAGTCTCTGGATCAGCTGTTACAAAACTTTGTAGATCAACACCGTATGAAATTACCGACCCATACCTATATCCCCTGTTATGAGATTCTAAAGTAGAAAGGGTGTTTATCCGGTTGTTTGTGCAGCTTTATTTCTGAATATAATTCCCTCGCTCTAACGTGGGAATGGATCATTAGTACCATAGAGAGAATGGCTGCCATAAAATAAGTAGCCATTCAATGTAATAATTGCTAAAATAGTTGAATATATCCATTTCATCTATAACTACGAAAAGAGCTCATACTTGATGAATAGACGCCCCACCATTCGCTTAAAGAGGAGAATAATTGGTCCGTTATCGCTGTTATTGGTATCCATCATAGTGATTGCTTTAATGAATTTCTACTTTTATAAAGCAGAGGATTGGCAAAAGGCGCATCAGCAGACAGTATCCAGCTTACAGGTGCACCTGAATGATGTGACCGAACAGAACCTTACGGTGATGCGTACTGCATTGCAGATGGTCGAGCACAACCAAGAGGTGATCCAGGCTTTTGTTGAGCGGGACCGGGAGCGGCTCAATACGATTTCTCAACCGCTCTACCAGATCTTGAACCAAGATCATCAGATTTCCCACTTCTACTTTACAGCGGCAGACCGGATCAACTTTCTTCGGGTACACCAACCGGATCGGTATGGTGATCGGATTGAACGCCCCTCAACCCTGCAGGCAGAGCAGCAAAGAGCCTCAGCCTGGGGGTTGGAGGTTGGCCCTTTAGGGACCTATACACTGCGTATGGTGAAGCCGATTTTTAATCTTGAGAAACCAGACCAGCTACTGGGTTATCTTGAGATGGGGATGGAGATCGAGCATGTGCTCTCATTTATTGCCAAAGATCTGGAGGTGGAATTTATCCTCTTGCTGAATAAAAGCAGAGTCAATAAGCAGCAGTGGAAACAGGGGATGAAGAGGCTGAACAGAGCGGCCGACTGGAACCTGTTTCCGCAGATGGTCTTGATCTACAGTACACAACCGGAGCTATCCAAGGTGCAATATGCGGTTGCCCGCTCGGTGCAAACACGAAACGGTGAGGGGTACCAGTTACTGAAGAGTGGTGAGCAACAAGTAAATGTGATCTACAGCTCGGTAGATTCATTGATCAACCGGAGTGGTGGACATTTGATTGGATTTAAGGATGTCTCCGCCGAAGTTGCACAGGTGAATCATGAGATGTGGATGTTTATCATCTATGCCGCGATCCTGTCGTTACTCTATTTGATTATGCTCTATCTCTTTCTGAATAAGAGTGAGTTGTGGTTTGCAGCTCAGCAAATGGAGTCAGAAAAGAGCTTGAATGAGCGCGAGGCGCGTCTGTTAGAGGCGCAAGAGCTAGGGCAGATCGGCCACTGGGAGCGGAGACTGGATAACCAACAGCTCATTGGGTCGAATCAGATCTACTCTATTTTTGAGGTTGACTCTACCCGCTTTGACGCCTCTTATGAAGGTTTTCTGGAGGTGATCCATCCAGAGGATCGGCAGCGGGTGAATGAGGTTTTTAATGAATCGATCACCAGCCAGCAGCCTTATCAGGTAGTGTACCGCTTGTTGATGGCTGACGGGCGCATCAAATGGGTTGATGAGCGAGGGCAGACAACCTACTCAACGAGCGGTACACCGCTCATCTCCAGAGGTACGGTGCAAGATATTACACAGCAAAAAGAGTCGGAGCAGGAGATCATTCAGGCCAACCGTGCCAAAGATGATTTCCTGGCCTCAATGAGCCATGAACTACGCACACCGTTGACCTCGATTATCGGCAATAGCGAGCTGCTGGCCGAAGCTGAAGTGGATCTGGATAAGAAGAAGGTGATTCGCGCTATTGAGGTTGCAGGGCGTAGTCAGTTGGCTCTGGTGAATGATGTGCTCGATATGTCGAAGATTGAATCCGGAAAATTTTCCATTCAGGAGGTGCCCTTTGATCTGGCGACATTAATCTATGATATTGAGCATATGTTTGAGTTACGGGCAAGGGATGCCGGGCTAGAGCTGGCAGTAGAGTTGAGGAGTCAGGAGCCCTACCGGTTGATGGGGGATGGACAGCGGATTGGTCAAGTCCTGATTAATCTGATCGGTAATGCCATCAAGTTTACGAATGAGGGAAAAGTCACCCTGAGTATCTGGTCAGACCAACGTTATCTGAACTTTGTAGTAGAAGATACCGGCGTTGGAATCTCTCCGGAGAAGATGGATAGCCTGTTTCAGCGGTTTGAACAGGCAGATAACTCCATCTCCAGACGTTTTGGTGGAACGGGTTTGGGGCTGTTTATCTCGGAAACGCTCTCCACCCTGATGGGAGGGATCATAGATGCTTCCAGTATTGAGGGTAAGGGCTCCCGTTTTGTTTTGAGCCTGCCTTATCGACAGAGTACTATTCTTGTTCAGCTCGAACAGCAGATTGAGCAGAGAAACTCGGTCTTGAGTGGTGGGTTTGAGGGGCGGGTACTGGTGGCAGAGGATACCCCTGAACTTCAACTGCTGGAGCGTCGCATCCTGGAGTCGATGGGGGTCAAGGTAGAGGTTGCAAATAACGGGGTAGAGGCGGTGCAGATGGTTACAGAGCATCCATTCGATCTGGTGTTGATGGATATGCAGATGCCGCTGATGGATGGGGTGGAGGCAACAAGACAGATTCGTGCACACAATAATCAGGTTCCGATTGTTGCACTGACCGCAAATGTGATGGAGGGGCACCGGGTAGCCTTTGAAGAGGCGGGGAGTAACAGCTTCTTGAGTAAGCCCATTGATCGTCAGGAGTTGCGTCAGGTATTAGCCGAGTTTTTGCCTGAATTAGATGAAATCCTTGCTTCAGATCGTAGAGCTGCCGAGCGCAGGGTTGTCAGTCGTCGTGTAGAAGAGAGAAGGAGCACTCTGTAGTGTTTTTTGAGCAGTTGCTGAAGTGAGAGCTTGTGGTGAGCGGTTGAGAAGGTTGTAGTTGCGTAGTTGCGTAGTTGCGTAGTTGTTGGAGTTATAGCGGTGAACCGTGCAGTTTTGATTCATCAATACCGAGTGTAATCAACTGTTCGCTCAGTTCAATCAACTGTTCTGCAGGGGCCGCAATATAGAAGTCAGCGCTGCTGAGGGAGAGGTTGCGTTGTGGTGGGTTCGTCAGTTGTGTGATCAGTTGTCGTGTGGAACCATCAGTTTTGGATTTGATCCACTGATAATCAAACTGTTCGAGTACAGCGTGCCAGGATTTGGCGTGGTTGTGCAGATAGGGGCGCTCAGAAGACACTCGATAGAGTGAGACCGGATTATCCATCTCCAGAGAGATAAAGTGGTCAATCAGACTGCGAATCGGGGCAAAGCCTCGCTCCCAGGCAATAAAGATCAAATGTCGATTGGAGCGTTCATCCAGTAGAAAGTGACCACGAGGCCCATTGATGGTGATTCGTTCACCCCGTTTCAGAGAGGAGAAGAGTAGCTGTGAGAAGCGGTCGTGTGCTCTTTGATGGATATGGAACTCCAGCTCCATACCGTTACAAGGACAGCTTGCGATTGGATAACGGTGCTCTGCCGAGAGGTGGGAGAGGACAACGTCCTGCCCTGCCAGAAATTGGAAGGTGTTGCTGCGGGGTGTTCTCAAGATGAGTTGAGCAAGACCGGGCTGCAGCTGCTCAATTTTTTTGACCTTGGCATGAACGGTTTGGTGTGGAATCTGTACAGAATCGGTAAACAGCGGCGCGTTGATCTCCAGTGTGGTTTTCGGGGTATGGGTACAGGAGAGAAACCAGCCACTCTCTCGCTCCAGTTGCGACAGAGGGGAGTCTGCGGGTTGTAGACGCTGCAATCTGCCGTTAATCAACCGGGAGCGACACTCGCCACAGGTTCCATTGGTGCATTTGTAGCGCATGGGGAGCCCGGCACGGAGTCCGGCATGGAGGATAGACTCCCGCTCACTGCACTCAAAGCTTTTGGTAGCCTCTTTGTCAATGTTCAGGGTTACGGTATGAATCACGGTCATAGAAAGGTGATGTTACTGAATCTGACTTGCAAGGAGTAGTGGAAAACTACAATAATGGCTCTACAATTTATGAGGAGAGTCTTTAATGGTGAGGGAAGCCTTTGGGGGGGGAGAGCGATGAGCGTGGAAACATCACTGTCAGCAATGATTCAGGCACGGCGTAAACTGCTGGAGGAGTTTCTCTCCCCCACAATGAAAGGGCTTGCCGAACAGATTGTGCCGTTCTGGAGTGACCAGCAGCACCTTTCGGATCTGTTGGGTCGAGCATTGCAACCGTGGGCAGAACTCTCTTTTGCAGAACGCCTCTATGCGATTTTTCCCTCAGGGGTTTTACACAGCAGGGTCATGAGCTGTGAAGGTGGTGCAGAGAATCAACGTATACGTTTCGACTCACTACGCGATTATCTCTATAAGGTGAACCCTCTGCAGCTACAGTTAACCGAGGTCTATATCAGTCCGGCACTGCACCGTAGCTGTATTACAGCCATTCAGCCACTCTATGATGGCATCCAGACGATTGGTTATGTTGTGGGTGATTTTGACCTCAGAAGGTTGCCACAAGAGGAGAAGGCACTCTTTCCACAGGCGACCTGGAGACAGATCAAAGGGGATCCTGCCATCCGTCAGCAGCTTTTTCATCAGCGTTTTACCCCGAGAGCAATCGATGAATATATCGATGATGTGATCAGTATTCTCGATGAGCTGGTGGTAGAGCGGGGGATCTTTCGTGCTTCACTTCGTTTCTCCAGCTCCCGCGCTACCCTCTGGGTAGAGGAGGACCCCTATGATGAACACACTCATGTGTTGAATGAGATTCTGGACCCATCAATCTGTCTGGCCTATCCCAGACGTCCATACCCTGAGCGTGCCAAGGTGTTAACGGATATGGTACGACCTATACTGGAGCGATTCCGTGAGCTGCGACGGGCAGATGATGTGGTCTATCTGCGCACGGGTACACTCAATATCATCAGTGGTCTGGTTGAGGTGAACTTCTCCTGTGATGGTACGCATCTGATGCCGGCAGAGATGTTTCTGGAGAAAGATGAGACCTTCTGGTTTGGCAACAGCTTTACAAAAGAGTGAACAGCGTTCTTTGACCGACCCTCTCTTGTCTATTACCCTTTAGGAGCCTGTATGGTGACAGAAATGGTCGCGGACTGATCCAGGGTCAGGTTATCACTCTCTGCCGCGCTCACCTCAATGACGGCAAGTCCTTCCCATCCATTATCTCCGTTGCGTTCAACAGCAACGATCTCGCCGGCACCTTGGCCTGATTTGGAACTCTCCGAATAGAGGGTGTCTCCAGCGCTGAGATCATGCTCTCCTGAGAGGGTGATGTGAAAGAGTCCCCGCTTCAGTTTTCCGAGATACTCCATGCGGGCAACAATCTCCTGTCCGGGGTAACACCCTTTGGTAAAGCTGAGTCCGTTGATGGCCTGAAGATTAAGCATCTGTGGGATGAATGACTCCTGAGTCGATTCGACTACAGAGGGGATGCCGGCGCGGATATTGAGCAGCTCCCAGCAGTGGTGGCCCACCGCTGTAGCCCGAACATCGAGATGGCTCCAGAGTTTTCGGGCCGCTTCAATGAGGTCAATCAGAATCAGAAAACGGGGAAACAGTGCAGGGTGAGCACGGATCACGGTGATATTGTCATCAAAACTGGCGCTGTCGATCTCAGCAGGAGGGGGGCTGGAGAGAGTTGAGAGCTGTTGTTCAGCATCACGCCCTGAGAGACCGATTCGAATGGTGGAGTCGCTGCGATCACGAATGGAGACTTTTGAGCGGAACACAAACATCTGTAGCCGTTTTATCAAACCCTCACTCAGTTCTGCCGGACACAGCAGCAGGAAGCGCTCTTCGCTCATGCGGATGGTCTGAAACAGGGCGACCATTCGCCCTTTCGGGGTACACCAGCCATTGAGCTGGCAGCTTCCACTCTGCAGTGCCTGAATATCGTTGGTGAACTGGTTTTGCAGAAATTCAGCACTCTCTTCACCGCTCACCTCCAGCACTGAAAGATGAGAGAGGTCACACATAATATCGCCACTGGAGACCACTTTGCGCTCTTGCTGAGGATTGCCAAAGTGCTCAATGAGGCCATTTTCCAGCTCTGCGCCGTTACTGACAAGGTGCTCTTTCCATGCGTTGATCATCGGTTTGCTCCTAAATGCTCTTTGAGCTTCATATTTTTCAGTTTTCACTTCAGACTCAGTTTTCACTCCAGGGTCGATCAGGAGAGAGGATGGTGTTCGAGGCCTGTGAGGATTTTTCGGGGTAGTCAAGAGTGTAGTGTAACCCACGACTCTCTTTACGTTGCAGTGCAGAGTGGATAATCAGCTCAGCCACTTGTGCCAGATTTCGTAGCTCCAGCAGATTGTTGGAGATGCGGAAATGGCTATAGTATTCATTGATTTCACTCTGCAGTAGTTCAATGCGGCGCAGCGCACGCTCCAGACGCTTGGTGGTACGTACAATTCCGACGTAATCCCACATAAAGCGGCGTAGTTCATCCCAGTTGTGAGAGACCACGACCTCCTCATCTGAATCCGTTACCCGACTCTCATCCCAGGCTGGAATGGTTACGCTGAGTGGTGCAAGAGCGGGGGAGCTGTTGATTGCATCGGCTGCTGATTTGGCAAATACCAGACACTCCAGCAGAGAGTTACTGGCCATCCGGTTGGCACCGTGTAGCCCCGTGTGAGCCACTTCACCCACTGCATAGAGACCACTCAAATCAGTCTTTCCCTGCAGGTCAGTGATTACGCCTCCGCAGGTGTAGTGGGCTGCTGGAACGACAGGGATCGGTTCACTGCACAGATCAAATCCATAGCTGCGTAACCGGCTCTCGACCATTGGAAAGTGTTGGCGAATAAATTCAGGTGTTTTAAAACTGAGATCCAGATAGAGGTGTTCAACGCCCAGCCGCTTCATTTCATGGTCAATGGCACGGGCAACAATATCTCGTGGTGCCAGCTCCTCTCGGGGGTCGAAGCGCTGCATAAAGGGTTCATGGTTGGGGAGTTGCAGTTTGCCCCCCTCACCACGCACGGCCTCGGTGACCAGAAAGGATTTTGCCTGTGGATGGTAGAGGCAGGTGGGGTGAAATTGGTTGAACTCCATGTTGGCAATACGACACCCGGCGCGCCACGCCATCGCAATACCATCACCGGTCGAGATATCCGGGTTGCTGGTGTAGAGATAGACTTTGCTGCCTCCACCCGTTGCAAGAACGGTATGGCTGGCCTGAAAGATGTGTACCTTCTCTTGGTTACACTCAAGGATATAGGCCCCCATGATGCGTTCATCGCTGCTGCTATCGTCCAGTTTATTACGGGTGATCAGGTCTATCGCAATATGGTGTTCAAAAATATCGATATTTTCTCTGGCAGAGACCTGTTGTGCGAGGGTGGTTTCAATGGCATTACCGGTGGCATCTGCAGCATGGATGACACGACGGTTACTGTGTCCCCCCTCTTGAGTCAGATGAAGTGGAGAGCAGGGGTTATTGTCATCGGTATGTGAGAAAGAGACGCCGGAGTCGATCAGCCCATCGATTGCCCGTTTTGCCTGTTCAACCGTATGACGAACTACGGTAGCATCACAGAGACCATCTCCAGCGTTGAGGGTATCGTTGATATGCGACTCGATAGAGTCCTCTGGGTCGAGTACGGCAGCAATTCCCCCCTGGGCATAGAGAGTACACCCCTCGTTAAGGGTTGATTTTGAGAGTAGGGCGACGCGGAGAGAGGAGTCAAGCTGTAACGCAAGGGTGAGTCCAGCGGCACCACTGCCGATTACCAGAACGTCATATTGATAGAGTGACATAATGGAACTATTCTACAATGACACTGTCTATTCTAGCCACTACAGAGATTGAACAGTTTTTTGGATGGTTGTTTTACCGTAATGGTGTGATTTTGAAAAGGATAAGCTACTTTTGAAACAACAGGATGTTGACCAGTTGCTGGTTACACAGGTGCAGAAAGGGGATAAAAGGGCGTTTGATCTTCTGGTTTTGAAATATCAGAGCCGGATTATTGCCTTGACCAACCGCTTTGTTAAAGACCGTATGGAGGCCGAGGATGTGGCTCAGGATGCCTTTGTCCGGGCTTATCGAGCGCTGGTCAATTTTCGCGGAGAGAGCAGTTTTTATACCTGGTTGTATCGCATTGCGGTCAATACGGCGAAGAACTATCTGGTGGCTAAAGGGCGTCGTCCGCCGATGCTGGATTTTGATGCTGAGGAGGCGGAGCAGCTTTTTCAGCAGCAGGGTCTGACCGAACACGCAACCCCGGAGGGCGAGTTGGTACGTGTTCAGGTCCAGCAGCAGTTGAATAGGGCGATGGAGGGGCTTTCTGATGGGTTGAAGCAGGCCATCATCCTGCGTGAAGTGGATGGGCTCTGCTATGAAGAGATTGCAGAGGTAATGGGAACCCCGATTGGGACGGTACGTTCCAGAATTTACCGCGCACGTGAGACGATTGCACGGCAGTTAGAGGAAGAGAGTGATTATGCAAAAACAGCCCTTTGATGAACAACTTTCAGCGCTGGTCGATGGTGAGCTCTCTGCTGAAGCCGTGGTTGCATTGTTGGCAGAGATTGAGCACAAACCAGAGTTGCGCACACGCTGGTTACAGTACCAAAATCACTACTCTGTTCAGAAGGGAGAAGGTACTCCTCCACCCCGTGTCGATGCAATGACCTTTGCGGATCGTGTGGCGGGCTCGATTGAGACCGAGCCAACGGTTCTCTCTCCGGGGAGTCGTATTCAGGTTTCTGATACCGGACTGGAGTCAGAGCAACAGCCGGTTGTGACAGTAAAGCGCCGTTGGAGTTGGGTGCCGCTTGCGGCAGCAGCCTCACTGGCAGTCTTCTCTTTTCTGCTGCTTCAGCCACAATGGCAGGAAAACTCATCTTTTACACAGCAGCAAGTGGCAATCTCAACCGAGTGGGTTGAGGTGGATGGTCACTGGGTAGAGCGCTGGATCAATCCGCAACAGCGGGATCATGCCTATCTGCTGCGTCATGATGAGCATGCAAGACATCGTGCTGCTCTGGTCTCTACAGCCCCTCAGGCATCAGCAGATGAGGCGGTGCCGGTCGAGAAGCATATTGTGGGTTGGCGACTGGGATGGTTGCCTGAGGGGTTTCGAGAAGTAGAGACGCTGCAGCATCAGATTCCGGTGATGGGCGGGGTTGTGACCCATCGTGTGCTGAGTAATGGTGAAGCTGTTTTTTCGGTATTTATTGAGCGTACTGCAGAAAAGGGGGTTTCAGAGCGTCAGATGAGTGGTTCAGAACAACCGGTGAACCTCTACAGCCACTCACTCCTGGGGCACAGGATTACGGTATTGGGCGAAGTGCCCGCTGATGTGGTGAAGGCTGTTGCTCTCTCAGTGGAGGTGGTGAGTGGTTGAAGCGCGTGCCACAGTGGTTGCAATTGATGCAGAATATACCTGGGTGGAGACTCGGCGTCAGGGGGGGTGTGGTGGCTGTGAAGGAGAGGGCAGTTGTGGGGTGTCAACCCTCTCCAAAGTGATCGGAAAACGTGCCTCAAAAGTTCCGGTAGAAAATCCACTGAATGCCAAAACGGGGGATGAAGTGACCATTTCACTCTCCGAAAATGGTTTAATCACAGCTACAGCCAAACTCTATCTATTGCCACTCCTGCTGCTTTTTGGCTCCTTTTTGCTGGTCGATCAACTGTTGGCGCAGTGGTCTCAATGGCAACAGGAGTGGCTGGTTCTGGTGCTGGCATTGGCTGTTACAGCGCTTGCTTTGGGGTGGATGAAGAGGGAGGGGATGTTAGAGCAAAAGGGGGTAGTGCCGGTGATTACAGAAATTCACGAGAGAAACATTGTTTCTTTTAATTTAAATAAAAACAGTTAGATGCGTTTATAATATAAAGGAAATAATAGGATGATAAAGCGATTGGCATTGGTTGGGGTTGTACGCTGGATGGGGCTTGTCGGGTTGCTTTGGATGGTTTCGTTGAGCAGTAGTTCGGCATCCGGTCAGGGGCTTCCAAACTTTACAGAGCTGGTAAAACAGCAGATGCCGGCCGTGGTTAGCCTGAGTGTGACCCAACGCAGAGAGATGGGAGGTTCCAAACACTCTCCCTTCTCACAAGGACCGGATGGACTCCCCTATGAGGAGTTGCCTGAACTATTTCGCCGTTTCTTTGAAGACCGGGGTTTGGGGCTGGGGCCAAACGGTCCGACAGAACCCCCTCAATTTGAGTCTCAGGCACAGGGGTCCGGTAGTATTTTGACTGAGGATGGCTACATTCTTACTAACCACCATGTGGTAGAGAATGCAGATGAGATTATGGTCCGCCTCTACGACCACCGGGAATTTAGAGCGGAAGTGGTTGGTTCAGATGCCCGCTCCGATATTGCATTGATTAAGATTGATGCAGTTGACCTGCCAACCATCAAAACAGGCACCAGTAAGGACCTGGAAGTGGGGGAGTGGGTGCTGGCCATCGGTTCTCCGTTTGGTTTTGAGATGTCTGCCACAGCAGGTATTGTGAGTGCCAAGGCACGAAATATTTCGGAGGGGGATAACAAGTTCAACTATGTGCCCTTTATTCAGACCGATGTGGCAATCAATCCGGGTAATTCGGGGGGGCCACTATTCAATTTAGAGGGTGAGGTTGTTGGTGTTAACTCGATTATCTTCAGTAAGTCAGGCGGCTATATGGGACTCTCCTTTGCGATCCCGGTTGAAGTCGCCATGGATGTGGTGAAGCAGGTGAAAAATGGTGGTCATGTGACTCGTGGCTGGCTAGGGGTGATGATTCAGCCTGTCACCCGTGATTTGGCAGAATCATTTGGAATGGACCGTCCGGTTGGGGCATTAGTGGCGCAGATTCTCGATGAGAGCCCGGCAGCCAACTCCAATTTGCAGGTGGGGGATGTGATTGTTGAGTTTAATGGTCACTTTGTAGAGAGCAATACCCACTTGCCTCCGATTGTCGGACGGACACCGGTAGGCCATCCCGTACCCGTTAAGGTGATGCGAGAGGGGCGGCAAGTGGTTGTAAAGGTAGTGATTGGTGAACTGCCCGGTGAGGATCAATTGGCAGAGGTGAGGCCAGACCCCCTGAACAGTGAGAAAGCAGAGCCGCTTGCGGTTCAACGTCTCGGGATGCATATGAGCGAAGTGCCCAAAGCCATTCGCAAAGAGCGCACGCTCGGGAGTGGTGGTGTTTATCTGGAGCAGGTGGAGTCTGGAAGTGTGGCAGACCGTTTTGGGCTGCGCCGTGGTGATGTGATCAGTCGGGTTAACTATGTGGTGGTAGAGGGGGTAGAGCACTTTCTGCAGTTGATTGAGCGGATGCCAAAACACAAAGGAGTTCCAGTCTATGTGGTGCGAGAAAAAGGCCCCATCTTTCTGGCCATGAGACTGCCTTAGGAGCTTCTCCAGGAATTGGATTGAAAGTCTCCTGAGTAAGTTTTGAGTCAGTCTTGAGTCAATTTTGAGTAAGCATTTGCAGCTGGTGGTTCGGGAAGGGTGTCATCTCTGTGATGAGATGGAAGATCTTCTGAACCACCACGCCCTTAAACGTTACTTTCAATTAGAACGGGTGGTGATCAACAATCAACCTGAACTGGAGGTAGAGTTTGGTATGAAAGTACCGGTTTTACTGGAGGAAAAGAGAGAAATCTGTCATTATTTCCTGGATGAATCACGGCTCCGAACGGTTTTGGAGGTGTGAGATATAAATGGCCCCATTGATGGGGTCATTTTTTTAGGAAACAGATCTTAGTGTACGACCTTTCGCAGATTCGCAACTTCTCTATTATTGCTCATATTGACCACGGTAAATCGACGATTGCAGATCGCTTTATCCAGGTGTGTGGTGGCCTCTCTGAACGTGAGATGTCAGCTCAAGTACTCGATTCGATGGATATTGAGCGCGAGCGCGGTATCACCATCAAGGCACAGAGTGTCTCGTTGGAGTACACCGCAGCAGATGGACAGATCTATCTGCTCAATTTTATCGATACCCCCGGACATGTCGATTTCACCTATGAAGTGTCACGCTCGCTTGCCGCTTGTGAAGGGGCGTTGCTGGTGGTGGATGCCGCACAAGGGGTAGAGGCACAGACGGTTGCTAACTGCTATACCGCAATTGATCTGGGTCTGGAGGTGGTGCCGGTACTCAACAAGATTGATCTTCCCTCGGCTGAACCAGAGCGGGTTATTGAAGAGATTGAGGAGATTGTCGGTATTGAGGCAGAAGATGCCAAGCGGGTCAGTGCCAAGACGGGTCTTGGTGTCGATGAGCTGTTGGAAGAGATTGTTGAACGGATCCCGCCGCCCGAGGGAGACCCGAATGGCCCGTTGCAAGCGCTGATTATCGACTCCTGGTTTGATAACTACCTGGGCGTTGTCTCACTGGTGCGTGTTGTCAATGGTCGTATCCGCACCAAAATGAAGATGAAGGTGATGTCCACTGGCGATAACCATCTGATTGATCAGGTCGGTATCTTTACCCCGAAACGCACCCCCAAAGAGGAGTTGGTGGCGGGAGAAGTTGGTTATGTGATCGCTGGAATTAAACAGATTGATGGTGCCCCGGTAGGGGATACCCTGACCGATGAGCGTAACCCGGTTGACCAGGCGCTGCCCGATTTTCAGGAGGTCAAGCCCCAGGTCTTTGCGGGGATGTATACCGTTGACAGCGATGACTATGAAGATTTTCGTGACGCACTGGCTAAATTAAGACTGAATGATGCCGCGCTGGAGTATGAGCCAGAGGTCTCACCTGCACTGGGGTTCGGTTTCCGTATCGGTTTCCTCGGTATGCTCCATATGGAGATTATTCAGGAGCGGTTGGAACGTGAGTATGACCTCAACCTGATCACCACAGCACCGACGGTGGTCTATGAGATTGAGCAGACCGCTGGTGAGGTGATCCATATCGACAACCCGGCAGATCTGCCGGTGGTTAATAAGATTCAGCAGATTCGTGAGCCGGTGATTGCCGCCAGCATTTTAGTACCGCAAGATTATGTGGGTGCTGTGATTGGACTCTGTATTGAGAAACGGGGTATCCAGAGAAATATGCAGTATATGGGGCGACAGGTCTCGTTGACCTATGACCTGCCGCTCTCCGAGGTGCTGGTTGATTTCTTTGACCGTCTCAAGTCAGTCAGTCGCGGCTATGCCTCGATGGATTACCACTTCAAGGCCTTTGTCCCGGCAGACCTGGTGAAGGTGGATCTGCTGATTAACGGTGACAAGATGGATGCGCTGTCGATGATTGTCCATCGTGACGATTCGCTTCCCAGGGGGCGTGTGCTGGCAGATAAGATGCGGGAGATTATTCCGAGACAGATGTTCGATGTGGCGATTCAGGCCACCATCGGTGCCAAGGTGATCGCACGAACCACAGTTAAGGCACTGCGCAAGAACGTGACCGCCAAATGTTACGGTGGTGATGTGAGCCGCAAACGCAAATTGCTGGAAAAACAGAAGGCGGGCAAGAAGCGAATGAAGCGGGTGGGTAAGGTTGATATCCCGCAAGAGGCCTTTATGGCGGTTTTACAGACAGGAAAAAAATAAGTTGTGTAATCAAAACGCTTACATAACCAGCAATTAGATAACAGAGTTTAGGAGCTATTAAACATTATGCATTTGGATTTTTCGGGAATATTGGTGATTGCCCTGGTCGTGACCGGAGGGATCTGGGCACTGGATGCGAAGCTTTGGGCAAAAAACCGTTTTAGTGAAGATGATCTGCCGATTTTGGTGGAGTATGCCCGCTCCTTCTTTCCGGTGATCCTCATTGTTCTGGTGTTGCGCTCCTTTCTTTTTGAGCCATTCCGTATCCCCTCCAGCTCGATGCGCCCCACGCTGGTAGTCGGGGACTTTATTCTGGTCAATAAATTTACCTACGGACTGCGGCTGCCGGTGGTGGATACCAAGGTTCTCGCACTGAATGACCCACAACGGGGTGATGTGATGGTCTTCCGTTATCCGGAAAACCCCAGTATTGACTACATCAAACGGGTGGTGGGGGTGCCGGGTGACCAGATTCAGTATCGCAACCGTCGCCTCTATGTGAATGGTGAAGCGGCAGAGATGACCCGGCATGGCACCCATCTGTGGATGAATAATCAGTGTCAGACCATTGATTCACTCCGTTTTCGTGAACAGACAGCAGATACAGACCATGAGATTTTGATTATTCCGCAACGCTCTTCGCGTGCTGAGGGTGAATGGGTGGTGCCAGAGGGGCACTACTTTATGCTTGGAGATAACCGTGATAACAGTCGCGATGGACGCTACTGGGGGTTTGTTCCAGAGGAGAATATCGTTGGTAAAGCGGTGGCGGTTTGGATGAGCTGGGACTTCAACTGCGGTGATGGGATCAGTTGGGGACGTATAGGGTCAATTGAATAACAGGTGAATGGAATGATCGCTAAAGGTGGAATGGGTGTGAGCACAAAATTTATAACATCTCTTTTCTTGTTGTTGATGGGGCAGCTACCGCTGGCGGTTGCAGAAACCGAAGAGCCATCGGTACGTCAGACACAGGAGCAATTTCAGCGCTGGACCGTTGCCTGTATTGAGGAGAAGATTACAGTCTGTGAGGCGCGCCATGCCATTTTAGCGCCCAACGGTGGTGTGCAGGCACAGTTGAGTCTGTCGAATCGTACCGATCAGCCGGGGCAGTTACTGTTACAGATTGCCCTGCCACTGCTGGCAGATCTGAAAAAAGAGGTTGTAGTGAAAGTGGGAGGGCAGCCGCTCCATCCGTACCACTACAGCTTCTGTAACCAGGCAGCCTGCTTTATTGCAGAGATCGCTGATGAGGAGGCCATTACAGCCTTTAAAAAGGGGATAGAATTTAGCGTGCTCTCCAGAAGTATTCAGAATGGTGATCAGGTGATGAAAGGGTCTCTGCTCGGCTTTTCTGCCGCATTGAATCGCCTCAAGAGTAAAGTGGCTCCATAACAAATGCCGCGCACACCACTACAGCGTTTAGAGCAGCGGCTCGGTTATCAGTTTCAACAGCCGGAGCTGTTGCAGCAGGCGATGACCCACCGGAGTAGTGGACACCAGAATAATGAACGACTGGAATTTCTGGGGGACTCTATTCTCGGTTTTGTGGTTAGTCATCTGCTTTATGCACACTATCCGGAGGCTTCCGAAGGAGACCTGAGCCGGCTTCGGGCGCGTCTGGTACGTGGTGAAAGTCTGGCTGAAATTGCAAAAGAGCTTGAGTTAGGGGATGCACTGGTGCTCGGTCAGGGCGAGTTGAAGAGTGGCGGTTTTCGCCGTGCCTCTATCCTGGCAGATGCGATGGAGGCGATTATCGGGGCGATCTACCTCGATAGTGGTTTGAACAGTTGTGAGCAGTGGCTGAAAAAACTATTTGAACCGCTGATTGTCTTACTGCCACCCTTGGCACAGTTGAAAGATCCCAAAACCCGGTTACAGGAGTGGTTACAGGCTCGTAAACATCCGCTGCCAGAGTATCAACTGGTTAAAGTGGACGGGGAGGGGCATAAACAGTACTTTACCATCGCCTGTGTTGTGAGTGCGCTGGGGCTGACCACTCAGGGGGCTGGCAGTAGTCGTAGAAAAGCAGAGCAGGAAGCGGCAACCCGGGCGATTGAACAAATGGAGTCCAAATCATGAGTGGAGCAGATCAGGCACAACAAAAGTGTGGCGTGATTGCAATTGTTGGACGTCCGAATGTGGGTAAATCCACATTAATGAATCGAATTCTGGGCGAGAAGTTGAGCATTACCTCACGCAAGCCTCAGACTACACGACACCGCCTACTGGGTATTAAAACCATGGGCAGCACACAGATGGTTTATGTGGATACACCGGGAATCCATAGTAATAAAGAGACCGCTATGAACCGTTATCTCAACCGTGCCGCTACAGGCAGTATTGAGGATGTGGACATGATCCTCTTTGTGGTCGATGGTGAGCAGTGGAATGAGGAGGACAGTGGTGTCATTGAGTTGTTAAAGCGGCAGCAGTGCCCGGTTGTTGCAGTGATCAACAAGGTGGATCAGATTGCAGACAAAGAGCTGTTACTGCCGATATTGTCCACCCTTGCGGAGCGTTACCCGTTTACTGAGATAGTTCCTCTCTCGGCTCTAAAGGGTAAGGGGGTTGATCGACTGGAGCAACGGCTGGAGTCACTACTGCCTGACGGTCCACACATCTATGAAGAGGATCAGATTACTGACCGTAGTGAGCGCTTTCTGGTCGCTGAGCGGATTCGTGAGAAACTGACGCGCCAGTTGGGGCAGGAACTTCCCTATGCGCTCACTGTAGAGATTGAGCAGTTTAAGGAGGATGGAAAAATGACCCATATTGCTGCTGTGATCTGGGTAGAACGCGCGGGCCAGAAGGGAATTGTAATTGGCAAGAAAGGGGCGCGGTTACGCAGTGTCGGCAAAGAGGCACGAGAGGAGTTGGAGGAGCTGTTGCAACGCAAGATTTTCCTGCAGCTCTGGGTCAAGGTGCGGGCGGGCTGGTCGGATGATGACCGTGCGCTACAGAGTTTGGGGTATAAAGAGGAGCTCCACTGATGAGTGGTGGGCAGTCTGCTCGGCCTGAGCAGAATGGACAGTTACACGATGCCTTTGTGTTGCATACGCGCCCCTTCCGTAATAGTAGTCAGATTATCGATCTGTTGAGTCTGTCGATGGGACGTATTTCATTGATTGCCAGGGGTTCCAGTCGAGGTAAGAGCCCTCAGTCGATCCTGCTGCAGCCGTTTCGGCCTCTACTGGTTTCATGGAGGGGGCGTGGAGAAATGCCCGCTTTAACCCAGGTTGAGGCTGCTGCGCCTCCTTATCGTTTACAAGGTAGACGGATGTTTTGCGGTCTCTATGCCAATGAACTCTTGGTGCGCCTGTTGCATCGTGGTGATGCCAACCCCGGCCTCTATCAGCTCTACCAACAACTGGTTGAGCAGTTGAGTGCAGGGGGTGATGAAGGGCAACTGTTGCGCAGCTTTGAGGTGCAACTGCTGGAGTCGGTCGGCTTTGGCTTTGACCTCCATTGTGATCGTGATGGTACGCCCATTCAGTCAGGCCAGCGTTACCGTTACCACCCGGAACAGGGGATGGTGCCGTTAGCCGCTGAGAACAGTCAGCAAACAACAGTAACAGGTGAAACCCTGGAGTGGTTGCGGACCACCGAGGCAGAGGTTGAGCAGACCATTTTGCGAGAGGCGAAACAGTTGTTACGTGCAGCCATTGACTATCATATCCCTGGTGAGCTGCAGAGTCGTAAGCTGATTGCGCAGTACAGTACGTTGAATTTACATTGAGGTGAGCAAGGACAAGCTCCTAGAGCAAGATCCTAAAGGAGAGTTGAGTTGAGTATAGAATGTACCCCTCTGTTGGGGGTGAATATTGACCATGTTGCCACCCTTCGTCAGGCCCGGGGAACCCGTTACCCTGATCCGGTACAAGCCGCTATTGAGGTGGAACAGGCGGG
>DUYW01000046.1 GCA_013349825.1 Gammaproteobacteria bacterium
ATGCCTTGTAGAAGAAGGATATCGGAAAGCCGTGTACGGGAGAACCGTATGCACGGTTTGATGAGGGAGGGCAGGGGCTATCCCCTGCTCTCTACTCTACCCTTTTTTTCTCTCATCGCCAACATTCTTGTAAGTGGGGTCAGGGCTAGAAAAGTATCCTCATAGTAGATGAACGAAGATGGACCGGAAGAACAATTGGATTCAACCGGTCTACGGTTTTTTTGAGTCCGTCAATGTGGTCTCTTGTCACCGTAACTGCCCGATCTCTATGCTCTCGTTCTTCTCATGATAGATATCCCATTGCCCTGACTCTGTCCCCTGTTTTTGTCTAACTCAGTTTCAAGTAGAGGTGAAGAAGTAAATTTTTTTACTACACTATCCGGCCCGAGAGATCTGGAAAAAACTGACCATGGCCGAAGAGGGTATGGTGATTCGTCGCCGAATGCGCGCGCCACTGCGAATGTCCCACGTACTTGAAGAGGTTGGAGGCACTGCGTGAGCTGGCAGAGATCTACCGTACCGCCCGTGACGAACTGGCACGAACCATACATTACAATCTGAGCAGCAGTCAGAGAAGGGGAGGGAGCCGGTTACTTGTGAGAGTGGTCACAAGATCTTTGATGGGGAGGTGATCCGGTCGAGGTGTGTTAAGCCGTTTGAGGGAGTTGCGCTTTGCCGGTCTGTTAGCGGTGAGAGGCCACATAGTCCTGCAGTACAGCATTCATGCGGGTTTGCCACCCTTTGCCGGTCGCCTTAAAGAAGTTCACTACCTCCGGGCTGTAGCGCACTGAGAGCAGCATTTTCGTGTGGTCACTCTTGGGGCGACCAATGGGGCGTGATTGGGTGAACTCTTCATTAGTCAGTTCGTAGGTGTCCGGGTCTGCAGCAATACCGGCATTGATGGCGGCATCTTCCTCGTCGCTGGGGAGTTGCAGATTGCGTCCCTCTTTAGTGGTGATGTATTCGGACATAGTTTAGTACCTCTCTTCTGTTGGCCTTTCTCAGGCTGATGATTCGGCGTGAATGTTCACGATCTGTGTAGACCACACAGTGGAGCCGATCACTCAGTGGAGCGTAGCCGATTAGACGGGTTTCACCGTAATCCATACGCTGGTCAATCCACACTTCCAGTTCATCCCATTCAAGGTGGTTTGCCTCGGCTAGTGATACATCATGTTTTTCAATATTGATGACATCTTTAGCAAGATCAAACTCAATTTCCATGTTAATTACTGTAGCTACAGCAATTGGTTTTGTCAATGTTTTTGTAGCTACATATGTGTAATCATGTGAAATATTTATTGTCTTTGATCCGGCATGACAGCAGCTTGATTATGTGGGAATACGGTGACAGTTTACTGAATACACTTAATTCCCCACCTTCGATCCATGCTTCATCGCCTATCCGTCGGTAACCCCCCTATTCAACCCAGGTTCAAAGAGCACGGGCATACAGCGATTGTAGTGCTGGGTAACATGTCTAGAGTTTAGATTGAATTATGGGTAGAGTGGTTTCAACGCGCGCTCTTCAGTGCTGTTATGGTTTTCAGTTGGAAGTTTTTTCAACTGCTGAGCCAGGGTTGCTCCTTTCCAGTCAGTTCTTTGAGGCTGGTAAAGTACGCGGTCCAACTCGGATAAATAGGGCGCAATTGCGGGATCATCCAGACGTTGAGTGAGTGCATCGAGCCCTTTAGGTGGATCTTTCGGCCAGTGACAGGCGGCCCACTGCAATAGTGCAGTTCTTGCCTGTAGTGGATCACTGTTATTGCAGGCAGAGATAAATTGTCTTTTTATACTCTTACAGGATTCAGTTTCAGTAAAAGAGGTACTGTTTGAGGCAGGTTTAGCCCGGTTCATCTTCCACCAGAGCAGCATTGTAATAATCCAGGAAATGGCAAACAGGAGCGTAAGCCAGGGCCAGAAGTGTTGGCGTTGATCTACAACAGGATGGCTGTCAGCCAGGTTTTGGTCCGTTTGCTGCTGCACTGTTGATAGTAAAGTGGCTGCTGGGGTTTCAGGATGGGTTGTGCTGAGGGGGTTGAGCTGAGAGGTTGAAGGCTCATTACGTTGTGAATGATCTGTAGTGGGAAGCACTATGATCCTGCGCTCCGGGAGGTGTGCAATTTCTGTTTGTCCTGTTTCACTATTCCACCAGGGTAGTTGCAGGGGGGGCAGCATGAATTCACCGGGTTGCGTGGGGATGTAGGCCATCTTCTCGATACGTTCACCAATTACTTGATTAAGCTCTACACGCGAATGGTTGGTTGCAGGTTCAGGATAGCGTTTGATGCTATTGATTGATGGAATGGAGAGTTCAGGTAGCAGAGATCCCTCCATGGCGGTTGCTGAAACGGTGACTGTTCGTTGGATCGGTTCTCCGACAGAGACCTCACTCTCATCCGGCTGCCACCTCTCAGTCAGGATGACAGAGGTGGCTGGTAGCCATGATGTTCCGGTAAATTTCGGGTCCATTGGGCGCACATCAAGGGAGATTCCCTCTCCACGAATACGAATCTGTTGGGTGTTAACCCCGCGTCCCCGACTGAAGAAGTTCTCGATGGGAGAGCGCTGGGTTCGCTGTTGTGAAGGGACAACGATGCGTGCATTCAGTACGGGTGAGGGGAGTGAGAGAGGGCCGCTCTTCTGTGGAAAGATGGCGTATTTTCGCTCGATGACACGATAGCGCTCACCCTTGCGTTCTGTCTGATATTCACGGTCCTCTCCAATACGGTGAACCATGGCATGCTCAACCTCAGGGTCGCTCAAGCTCCCCTCTGCTAACTGTGCCTTGAAGTAGAGACGTACGGTGTATTGCACCATCTGTTGAACGTAAGGGGCTTTAAGGTCGGTTTCAGATTCAATAAAGAGTGCGGCCCCTGCCGTTGTCACCTGACTACCGGCCTTCACAACCTGTAGCTTGAGAGGTCTGCTCTGCTCTCCATTGAATGAGAGAGAAGGGATGGTGAGGGTCCCACTCCGTTTGGGGGCCAGAGTCAGTGTCCAATGGGTACGGGCACGCACGCTACCATTGATGATGTTGACCTGACTCCCACGTTGAGTGCCAATGATCTCAAAGTCTCTTTGTAGTGAAGAGGTGTCTGGTTCTCCACTGGCTTGACTGTCTGTTTCAAGGTAGAGTTGGGCACTCTCTCCTTCACGGATTGTGGTGTGTTCCAGCTGTGCGTTGAAGGTGGCCCACAGTGATGTGCTAACCATAGACAGGAATAGGAGAAGAAGAGGGCGAATTCGGGGGCTTGTTATACTCACTGCTGCTGTCTCATCTGGTGTTGTAACAAAAATTTTCTACGGAGCAGTCCTGCGGGATCATCCGGGACCTGTTTTAACCACTGTTCAAGTGCGATCTCCTCTTCGCTGGAGCGTAGCGTTGAGGTCTCTATGCTTTGATCTGCTCCCTCTGCGCTTGTCTCAGGAGCCTCTGGCGACTGCTCGTAGGCCCCATTTTCAGAGTCTGGGTCAGAGTCGGGATCAATTTTTTCAGCTGGGGAAGGGTTGTCCATAGAGGGGGCACCCTGTTCGGCAGGGTCAGCGGACTGCTCTAGTTTGCTATCGCTATCTTGAGAGGCCGGGTTTTGGGGGTGATTCTCATCTTGATTCTTTTCTGGATTTTTGTCTGTATTTTTGGACTGTTGCTGAGAACCGGGTGGTGGTTGCTGTAAAAGAGATTCAACCAGTTTCAGGTTAGCCTGGGCGTGCGCATGGTCCGGGTTTTGTTGTAGCATCTGCTGGTAGGCATCGACGGCCTCTTCCAGTTTTCCTGCCTTGGCGAGAGCATTTCCTCGATTGTAGTCGGCATCGGTGGAGCCTGATTTTGAAAAGGCCTCTGCTGCTGCGAGGTAGTCACCACTTTCGAATAGCGCACTGCCCCTCCAGCCAGCATTCTGAAACTGTTCAGCAGCCTGTTGGTGTTTTCCTGTTGCGAACTGTTGTGCGGCCTGTTGATCGGGGCGAAGCCATAAGTCACTCCACTCTAATGCCATTGCGGGTTGAGGCAGAGGAAGTATGAAGATGATGAGTATAGAGAGCCAGCCACGCCTGAATCCACTTGCGGCAAGTAGCAGCAGAGGAAGCAGCAGCCACACCCCAACCTCAATCCAGCGCTCTACACGCTGTTGTGTAGCACGCTCTTCAGCAAGGGTTGGGTCGAACCTTTGGAGGAGTTGGTTGATATCTCCATCATCTGCCTGCAGCAGGGCAAAGTGACCTTTTCCTGTTTGTGCCAGTGTCAGCAACGGAGAGTGGGTGTTAGCCGTTGTGGAGGCAACATCTACTGAGAGTATGGAAAGGGTGTAGCCATGTTGTTGGAGTTGATGAGCTGCACTCAGACTGTCAGCGATATCTGAAATGCCATCCGAGAGCAGCAATACACTCCCGGAGGAGGATGCACTTTTCTGCAGAATTTGTACTGCCATCTTTAATGCAGCAGCAGCCCGATCTCCTGTTGCAGGTAAAATCTCTGTCTCCAGTGCAGAGAGCAGGTTGATGATGGTTTCAGTGTCATCGGTCAGTGGCGTGACCAGAAAAGGGGTGTCGGAAAAGACAATCAGCGCGGTGCGCCCCTCATTTCGTCTTTTGAGAATATCCATTAACTTAAATCGAGCCCGTTCCAAGCGGGAGGGGGCCGGCTCTTTTTGGTTCATGCTGCTAGAGAGATCGAGGATCAATACCAATGTTTCATCACTCTGCCAGGTTGGTGTCGGTTGTCGCTCCCAGGTTGGACCCGCGAGTGCAGTGATCGCCAACAACCAGGCTATGGTTAACAGCAGGTAGGGGAGGTGTTGTCGTTGCCCTGTTCCTTGCTGAATCAGCTGCTCTAATAGCGGGGCATCCACCAGTTTTGCCCAGCCACTATGACCACGCTGTCGCTGTATTAACTGCCAGATTATCCACAATGCTGGAATGAGTAGCAGAAACCAGAAAGGTCTCAGAAAGTGGAATTCACCCATGATCTGTTACCAAATCTGTTACCAACACCAGTATCGCAGTTTTCATGCAGACCTTCCTGATCTGGGTAGACCAATGAGTAGCATGGAGAGCAGTAGGGCACTGCCGAGTGGCCAAGGGTAGAGTTCGTCCACAGGGTGTACTACCACACTACCCTCTGTGATCGGTTCAATCTGGTCCAACTCTCGATAGATCGACTCCAGTGCCTGACGGTCGTCAGCACGAAAGTAGTGTCCTCCAGTCTGTTGGGCAATCATCTGTAGTGTCTCCTCATCCAGATCCTGTGCAGGGTTGACCATACGCATACCGAGTAGACCCCGCACGGCACGAGGTTGACCACCTACCCCGATGGTATGGATACGGAGGCCGCTCTGGGCCGCCAGTTCAGCAGCCTTTACAGGGGATACAGCCCCCGCGCTATTGGCACCATCGGTTAGAAGAATCATGCGCTGTTCCCCCTCCAGGGTGTGACTTTTCTTGACAGCCAGACCAATCGCATCCCCCATTGCCGTCTCTCTTCCGGCGATTCCAATCACGGACTCCTGAAGTAGTTTTGCAACGGTGTCGCGATCAAAGGTGAAAGGGGTCTGCAAATAGGCCTGAGATCCGAACAGGATGAGAGCGATACGGTCCCCCTCACGACGCTTTATGAAATCTGTGGCAACCTCTTTGACAATGTCGAGTCGATTGCGGTTACTGCTGTCGAATCCCACCTGCTCCATGCTTCCGGAGACGTCGATTGCCAGCAGAAGGTTACGTCCACTCTCCGGTAGCTCCAGTGGTTCTCCTAACCACTGGGGGCGGGTCGCCGCCAGTAACAGGAGTAACCAGCAGAGGATAGCCATCCATAATTTAACCGTGTGAAGCGGCTTGAGCTGTTGTCTGTTTGTGATTGCAGAGGCGAAAGGGATAAAAAGCGCACTGGAGATGGACTGCGGTGCGGCAGGAAGCAGTCGGCGTAGCAGCCAGGGGAGGGGAGTGGCGAACAGTATCCAGGGCCAGTCGAAGTGAAACATTAACGATTTCCCCGTAGTGACTTGTGGGGTGGGTTTGACTGGATCCACTGTTGACAGAGAAGGATCAATTGATTGACCTCTTCATGGCTCAGCCCATTTGCAGACTCTTCCGTCTGATAGGGGTGATTCTGTAACAGTTTTCCTGCCCCCTCGATAAATCCACTGTTGTGGCTATGCCGGTCCAGAAAGGTGAGCCATCGGCTTCCACATAGTTGGGCGACGGTGGGGTCGTTCCAGCAGTGGAGAATATAGCGTTTCATTAGCTGGTTAATGGTTGTCAGTTGTTGCTGATGAGGGGTATCTGTATGTTTCAGTTTAGAGAGTGCTTTGAGCACCGCCTTTTGTGGGCGCTTTTGGGTTCTCAGGCGCCAACTAAAAATTGATAGCATCAATAGCAGCAGCAATACAACCCACCAGCCCGGTGCGGGAGGCCACCAGGAGATTGCCGGAGGCAGAAGGATTGGTTGCAGGGTGGATAGCGGGTCCTGCATCAATGGCTCCTCCGGGCTGGGCGCAACCCCGTCTGTACCGCTTCAATCAATGGTGCATCAGTTGCAATTTCCATCCAGTGGCTCTGCAGTATTCGGCACTGTTGCTGCAGTTTTTGGCGATGTTGCTGGAAATGGTTTTTCCAGTGCTCACTTTCGCTCTTGTCACGGCTGTTGAATTGCCATTGGGTGAGATGGTTGGTGACTGGATAATGGCCGGTGGTGGGTGGAGTCTGTTCAAGCGGATCATAGAGAAACGAGAAGATCAGATCATTGTGCCGGCTCAACTGCTGTAGTGCTGCGTCAGACGCTGTAGAAAGCTGTTGAAAATCACTGATCAGAAAGATCAGGCTGCCGGGGTGGGCCAGTTGAACCAGTTGTTGAATTGCCCGGTCCATGCCACCGTATTGGGGGGTTCCCGGCCTGTTGGGTTGCAGCTCAATGGAGGCCTTCAGTAATTTTAGCAGTGCAGACTCTCTTGAAGCGAGTGGCACAAAACGTTCACCCTCTGCAGCAGTAACGACACCACCCACTCGATCTCCAGAGTGAATCGCAGCCCAACCGATTACAGCCGCCAGTTTCCCGGCAAGAACAGATTTGAATTGAACTCTGGAGCCAAAGTACATGCCGGGATGAAGGTCAATCAGTAGCAGAATAGGGCGCTCACGCTCTTCACGGAAGAGTTTGGTATGTACCTTGCCGCGCCGGGCCGTAACCCTCCAGTCAATGGTGCGGATATCATCCCCTGCCTGATAGGGGCGTACCTCATCAAACTCTAGGCCACGCCCTCGATAGCTTGAACGGTAGCCACCCAACTGTGCAGAGAGGGCAAGACGGTGAGAGCCCAACTCTATCTTGCGTGCCTGGCTGCGCAGTTGAATCAGAGACTGCAATTGTAGTGTCGTCGACTCGGTCACGGTTGTGGTCATGGAGAAGGGACGCGTTGTAGTATCTCATCTAGGCACTGCTGTGGTGTGACACCCTCCGCAGTTGCCTCATAACTCAGTAAGATTCGGTGGCGGAGCGCATCGGGGGCAACCTGCTGCACATCCTCGGGTGTTACAAAGTCTCGCCCCTTCAGCCACGCTGTTGCACGTGCCGCCCGTTCAATGGCAATGGCCCCACGCGGGCTCGCGCCCCACTCGATCCATCGCGCCAGATGATCTCCATAGTGTTGTGGCGAGCGGGTACATTCGATCAGCTCAATAATATACTCCTCGATACTCTCTGCAAGATGGAGAGTCATCACCTCTCTGCGTGCAGCAAAGATATCTGTTTGAGTGACAGGGTTGAAGTCGCCAGGGTGGTTATCTTCAAGTGCATCCAGTGTCTCTTGACGAGAGATTGCCAAAATCTTTCTGCTGGCCTCACGATCTGGGTAGCGGATGATGACATGGAGCAGGAAACGGTCCAGCTGTGCCTCGGGGAGAGGGTAGGTCCCCTCCTGTTCAATGGGGTTTTGTGTTGCCATCACCAGGAATAGTTTGGGAAGTGGATGGCTGCTGAGGCCAATGGTGATCTGACGCTCCTCCATCGACTCCAGTAGCGCAGATTGCACCTTGGCCGGTGCGCGGTTGATCTCATCAGCTAAAATCAGGTTATGGAACAGTGGTCCCTGGTTAAATTGAAAGCTGTTATCTTCTGGGTGGTAAATGTCGCTTCCGGTCAGGTCTGCGGGCAGCAGGTCGGGGGTGAACTGTACACGGTGAAAATCAGCTTCAATTCCTGAAGCCAGAGTTTTGATTGCGCGTGTTTTGGCAAGTCCGGGAGGCCCTTCCAGCAGCAGGTGCCCATCGCAGAGTAACGCCAGTACCATCCGTTCCACCAATGGCTGCTGCCCAACCACCTGTTCTGAGATGAACTGTTGCAGTTTTGTAAAGGTACTTTGTATCTCATTCATAAGCTTAGACTCTTCTGGGTTTTTTCTGTTGTCTTTTGTCTACGGAGGTCAACTCGTTTGACGTTGAAGTGGACCTGTCAGCGCGGGAAAAGTTCACTGAATCAATCGACAATGGATGGGTTTTTTTTAGAATTGCGGTATAGTACAAAAAAGCTGTTGTAATAACAGGCTGGAGTCGTGGCTGAGAGGAATTTTTTGCCACTGTGAGAAAACTGCAAGGTAGCGATCATAAACAATGAACTTGAATTTCCTGGATTTTGAGCAGCCCATAGCTGAATTAGAGGCGAAAATTGAAGAGCTACGCTATGTCGGTGATGATAGCGAACTCAATATTGGTGATGAGATCAGTACCCTGAGAGAGAAGAGTCGGGAGTTAACCCGTTCAATCTTCTCCTCACTGAACTCTTGGCAGATCTCGCAACTGGCAAGACATCCACAGCGCCCCTATACGCTGGACTATATCGAGCGCATATTTACCGATTTTGAAGAGCTGCATGGGGATCGTGCATTTTCTGACGATAAGGCGCTGATTTGTGGAATGGCAAGGCTGGATGGGATACCCGTTGTTGTAATCGGTCATCAAAAGGGGCGTGATACTAAAGAGAAGGTGGAACGCAATTTTGGAATGCCACGCCCGGAAGGGTACCGAAAGGCACTGCGTGTGATGCGCTTGGCAGAACGCTTCAAGATGCCAATCATTACCTTTATTGATACTCCGGGGGCCTATCCCGGAATGGGGGCTGAAGAGCGTGGTCAGAGCGAAGCGATTGCCAAGAATCTGATGGTGATGGCGCAGTTAAAAACCCCGGTTATCTGTACTGTGATTGGAGAGGGAGGGTCGGGTGGAGCACTCGCAATTGGTGTGGGAGACCGGGTCAATATGATGGGTTACAGTACCTATTCGGTGATCTCACCTGAAGGGTGTGCCTCTATCCTTTGGAAGAGTGCAGACAAGGCGTCAGATGCTGCCGAGGCGATGGGATTAACGGCACCTCGTCTTAAAGAGCTAGGGCTGGTGAATACAGTTATTGATGAACCTCTGGGGGCGGCACATCGTGAGCCAGACCTTGCGGCGGCTTCACTGAAACAGTGTCTGTTGAAACAGCTTGAAGAGCTGCAGTCGGTGGATATCGATCTAATGCTTGAGCAGCGTTACCAACGGTTAATGAGTTTCGGGAACTTTACCGAGGAGTAGAAAGGCTGTCTTGAGCGCTTTTATACCGCCTCAGTAACCTGAATCCCGGACCCAGAACTGAGTGGCGCTAAACAGAAACAGTTTCCAACCGCAGACTCTGATCCCCTTTTTGGAGTCCTATCCATCAACGGGACGACTGCTGGTTGCCTTGAGTGGCGGAGTGGACTCCACTGTTCTGCTCTATGCATTGGCTCATTTGTACAAGCAAGGGGAACTTAAGCGCCCACCCTCTGCGATCCATATCCACCACGGTTTACAGCAGATGGCCAATCAGTGGGTGGAGCACTGTCAACAACTCTGCGACCAGCTGAATATACCATTGATTACCTTGCAGGTAGATGCGACAGCTCTACAGGGGGAGAGTCCGGAGGCGGCGGCAAGAGAGGCGCGTTATCGTGCTATTGAATCTGTTTTAGAGGCAGAGGATCAGCTGTTGACAGCACATCATCAACAAGATCAGGCAGAGACCTTTCTACTGCGGGCACTGCGAGGATCTGGTCCTCGTGGCCTAGCCGCAATGCGAGAGGCGAGACCATTGGGGCAGGGGGCATTGCTGCGTCCTCTGCTGCTGACAACGCAGCAATCTCTGTTGGAGTACGCGGAGAGAGAGCAACTGCAGTGGATTGAAGACCCCTCCAACCAGCAGTTAGATGCAGATCGTAATTTTCTGCGCCAGAAAATTCTGCCTCAGCTTCAGAGTCGATGGCCCGCTGCGGCCACCACACTCTCTCGTAGTGCAAGTCACTGTGAGGAGGCGGAGGGGCTGATGCAGCAGTGGGGAGCGCGTCAACTTTCAACACTGGTTGCAGGAGACCCACTGCCGTTGGTTGATGGGGAACCCGCGGCGGACTCCAGGGTCAGAATCCGTGGCTGGTTTGACCTTAACCGGGTCGATCCTCCTGATACCGCACATATGGATAGAATATTGCTTGAAGTTGTCGCTGCCAGAGAGGATGCTGCACCTCTGGTAGAGTGGCCAGCTATTGATGGGACGCGTGTCCGTGTGCGCCGTTTTCAAGGGGCACTCTATTTTCAACAAAATAGAGGTGTAAAGGTATTGGAGCAGGAGGTTGTATGGGATTGGTCTTCCCCCCTTCTATTGACGGAAGAGAGCCTGTTACAGGCAAGCAGAGAGGTGGGGGGCGGGGTCTCTATGGCATCTTTGCAGGGCAAGAAGGTTACCGTGGGCTGGAGGGCTGGAGGAGAACGATGTCAACCTCTCGGAGGAAAGCAGCGCAGGACCTTGAAAAACCTGTTGCGAGAGCAAGGTATTCCACCTTGGGAACGAGAGCAAATTCCTCTGGTTTTTGTAGAGGATGAGCTGGCACAGGTCGTTGGCTATTTTATTTGCAAACCATTTCAGGCAAAAACGGGCGAAAACGGGGTCAAGATTGAGGTTGTGTGGCGCACGGTGAGCGGAGACTGGCAGAACGACACCTAGTGCAACAGAGAGAGCCTTGGAGTACAATCGCGCTCCATGAAATTACCTTGTAACCTCCGCTTCATGGATTACGTATGACTCGATATATCTTCATCACGGGGGGCGTTGTCTCTTCACTGGGAAAAGGCATTGCAGCCGCATCATTAGGGGCTATCTTGGAGGCGAGAGGCCTCAAGGTAACACTGATGAAGCTGGACCCCTATCTCAATGTGGACCCCGGCACGATGAGCCCTTTTCAGCATGGTGAGGTCTTTGTCACCGAAGATGGTGCTGAGACAGATCTGGATCTGGGCCACTATGAACGATTCATTCGTACCCGGATGAGCCGTAATAATAATTTTACTGCGGGGCAGATCTACGACAGTGTGCTGCGTAAAGAGCGCCGTGGTGAATATTTAGGTAAAACGGTTCAGGTAATTCCCCATGTGACAGACGAGATCAAGCAGTCGATTATCGCAGGTTCAGAGGGGGTCGATGTTGCACTGATTGAGATTGGTGGAACGGTAGGTGATATTGAGTCTCTTCCCTTTATGGAGGCGATTCGGCAGCTCGGGTTGAAGGTGGGTTCAGATCGGGCGCTCTATGTTCATTTGACACTACTACCGTGGATTCCAACTGCAGGTGAACTCAAAACCAAACCAACGCAACACTCCGTCAAAGAGCTGCGCAGTATCGGTATTCAACCCGATATTTTGATCTGTCGTTCTGATCGCCCCTTACCCGAAGGGGAGCGTGAGAAGATCGCAATGTTTACCAATGTAGAGGAGCAGGCGGTATTCTCAGCGATTGATGTCAATAGTATTTACCAGATTCCAATGCTGCTCCATCAGCAGGGGCTGGACAAGATTGTGGTGAAAAAGTTTCGTATGGAAGAGCTGCCAGAAGCGGATCTGCATGAGTGGGAGCGTGTTGTCCAACATCAGGAGAACCCGCAGCATGAGGTAACCATTGGGATGATCGGTAAATATATGGATCTGACTGAGGCTTATAAATCACTCTCAGAGTCACTGATCCACGCTGGCATCCATACCGATACCAAGGTAAAAATTCAGTATCTTGACTCAGAAGAGCTGGAGAAATGTGATGCCACCTGCCTGGATGGGCTGGATGCAATACTGGTTCCTGGGGGATTTGGCAAGCGAGGAGTCGAGGGTAAGATTGCGGCGGTGCAGTTTGCACGAGAGAACAAGGTTCCTTATCTTGGAATCTGTCTCGGTATGCAGGTTGCAGTGATCGAATATGCGCGGCATATGGCAGAGATGGCGGGGGCGCACAGTACAGAATTTGATCAAGAGACGCCTTACCCGGTTGTTGCGCTCGTGACCGAGTGGAAGGCTGCAGATGGCACTATTGAACAGCGTAGTGAGGATTCTGATCTCGGGGGTACCATGCGGCTGGGAGGGCAAGCCTGTAACCTTCAGCAAGATACCTTGGCACGTAAACTCTATGGGGTTGATCAGGTGGTTGAGCGTCATCGTCACCGCTATGAGGTGAATAGCCAGTTGGTCACCCAGCTTGAGACAGCAGGGATGACCTTCTCAGGACGTTCTGCAGACGGTGAACTGGTTGAGATGGTTGAGTTGAATGACCACCCCTGGTTTGTGGCGTGTCAATTCCACCCGGAATTTACCTCAACCCCGCGTGATGGACACCCCCTGTTTAGCGGATTTGTCACTGCAGCATTGCAGCACCAACAGAATCAAGGATAAGACATATGCAGCTTTGTGGATTTGAAATAGGTCTGGATCAACCGCTATTCTTGCTTGCAGGCCCCTGTGTTATTGAGAGCGAACAGTTGGCTATTGATAGTGCAGGTCACTTGAAAGAGGTTACGGATGAGCTGGGTATCCCTTTTATCTACAAATCCTCTTTCGATAAGGCCAATCGTACCTCGATGGATAGTTATCGTGGTCCCGGTATGGAAGAGGGGTTGCGTATCCTCTCCCTGGTGAAGTCAGAGATCGGTGTGCCGGTAGTAACCGATGTACATGAAGATACTCCACTGAATGAGGTGAGTGCAGTGGTCGATGTGTTACAGACCCCTGCATTTCTATGTCGCCAGACCAACTTTATTCAAAATGTTGCCAGACAAGGTCTGCCAGTCAACATCAAGAAAGGACAATTTCTCTCGCCGTGGGATATGAAGAATGTTACCGATAAAGCAAAGGCGACCGGTAATCAGCAGGTTATGAGCTGTGAGCGTGGTGCCAGTTTCGGCTATAACAATCTGGTTACAGATATGCGTTCTCTTGCTGTGATGCGTGACACCGGCTGCCCAGTGGTGTTTGATGGTACCCATTCGGTACAACTTCCCGGTGGACAAGGGGGTAGTTCTGGTGGTCAGCGCGAGTTTGTCCCGGTATTGGCACGTGCAGCGGTGGCGGCGGGAGTCTCCGGACTGTTTATGGAGACGCATCCTGAGCCGGACAAGGCGCTCTGTGATGGCCCTAATGCGTGGCCATTGGATAAAATGAGAGCACTGCTGGAGACATTGATTGAGATTGACCAAGCCGTGAAGCGTACCGGGTTTGCTGAAACAGAATTGATGGACTAGTACTGGTACTAGACTACCTGACCAGCACACCATCCGGATGACCAGGCCCATTGCAGATTATAGCCGCCGAGCCATCCCGTTACGTCAACCACCTCTCCAATAAAGTAGAGTCCATCCTCTTTTTTGGACTCCATTGTTTTAGATGAGAGTTCATTGCAATCTACACCTCCCAGGGTCACTTCGGCAGTTCGATAGCCTTCGGTGCCGTTGGGCTGAATCGACCACTGCTGAAACTGTGATGTGACCTGTTCGACCTGCTGTTGTACAAGTGAATGCAGAGGCGTTTCTGCTAATGACTCATCAAGCAGCAGAGCGACCAGCCGTTTAGGTAGTAATTTATTGATTACGTTTTTGAGTTGGCTGTTGGGATGTTCTAACTGCTGTTTATGGATATATTCGATGAACTCCAGATCCGGTAGTAGGTTAATCTGTATAGACTCTCCCGGTCTCCAGTAGGAGGAGATCTGAAGGATTGCTGGGCCACTGAGTCCTCGGTGAGTAAAGAGCAGCTTCTCTCTAAACTGGTTGCGACTGTTGCTCACAACGGCCTCTACGGCAATGCCGGAGAGGGTCCCAAAACGCGCCTTTTCTGTCTGGTGTAGAGTTAATGGAACCAGACCTGCTGTAGTGGGCCAGATATGGTGGTGAAATTGTGAGGCAACTTGATAACCGAATGGTGTTGCGCCCATCTTTGGAATGGACAGGCCTCCAGTTGCAACCACCAGTGATTCGCTTTGGTAGCTTATCGCTGGTGTCGTAACCGTGAATATACCATCTGTTTTCTTGACCGTTTCAATATCTGTGTTGAGGGACAGTTCGATCCCGACCTTGCGGCACTCTTCCAACAACATCATCAGAATATCGCGTGCGCTCTTGTCACAGAACAGTTGACCATGGTTACGCTGATGATAAGGGATCTGATATGCCTCCACCATCGCAATAAAATCCCACTGTGTGAAACGACTGAGTGCAGACTTGCAGAAATGGATGTTGTGTGAGAGGTAGTTTTCTGCACTGACCTCGGTGTTGGTGAAATTGCAGCGCCCACCACCTGCAATCAGAATCTTCTTCCCCGCTTTTTCTGCGTGATCAAGAAGGATTACCTTACGTCCACGTTGACCTGCATGGATGGCGCACATCAGCCCTGAGGCACTGGCGCCGATGATAAGTACATCGGCTTGAGAAGAAGAGGAAGTCATTGTTGATTGTGAGCGAGTATGAAAAGATGTGGTCAATTGTAACGGTGGAGTTGAAGAGTTTCATAATTCAGCGGGCAGAAGAGGGGGGAGTCTCTGGTATAATTTGCCGCAAGAAAATAGTAACCACCAATAATCAAATAGATAAGAAAGCTTAGGAGTACTCAACCATGTCTGAAATTAGCCAAATCGTTGCTCGTCAAATAATTGATTCCCGAGGAAATCCAACGGTTGAGGTGGATGTAACCGTTGCATCGGGTGCAATGGGGCGGGCGGCAGTCCCTTCAGGCGCATCGACAGGTTCGCGCGAAGCTGTTGAACTGAGAGATGAAGATAAAAGTCGGTATGGGGGGAAGGGGGTACTGAAAGCAGTTGCCAATGTGAATGGTGAAATCAATGCAGCACTTAAGGGTAAAGAGGTGACTGCTCAGACAGAGATTGACCAGAATATGATTGAGCTGGATGGCACAGAGAACAAAGGGCGTCTCGGAGCCAATGCGCTGTTGGCGGTCTCTATGGCAAGTGCTCATGCTGCAGCCAATGAGCAGCAGGTGCCGCTCTACCGTTATCTGACGCCAAATGGTCCTTACAAGATGCCGGTACCGATGATGAATATCATCAATGGTGGTGAACATGCAGACAATAGCATCGACCTGCAAGAATTTATGATTCTGCCTGTCGGTGCGGACTCTGTAACCGAGGCAGTACGTTATGGTGCTGAGGTGTTTCATGCGCTGAAGAGTGTGTTATCTGCACAGAAGATGAATACAGCCGTTGGTGATGAAGGTGGTTTTGCCCCCAATCTCTCTTCGAACGAGGCTGCCATTGAGGTGATTCTGGAGGCCATTGAGAAGGCGGGATTCAAGGCGGGGAGTGAGATGTACCTGGGGCTGGATGCAGCAAGTTCTGAGTTTTACCAAGATGGAAACTATAACCTGGCCTCGGAAGGCAAGGTGTTGGACTCGACCGGCATGATTGATGTTCTGGAGAGCTGGGTTGATCAATACCCCATTCTAACCATTGAAGATGGTCTGGATGAGGGAGATTGGGATGGCTGGAAACAGTTGACTGAACGTCTGGGTCGTAAGGTGCAGCTGGTGGGGGATGATCTGTTTGTGACCAACACCAAAATTCTGCAAGAGGGGATTGATAAATCAATCGGTAACTCGATTCTCATCAAGGTGAATCAAATAGGCACTTTGACTGAGACCCTGGCAGCGATTCAGATGGCGAAAGATGCGGGTTATACGGCAGTTGTCTCTCACCGTAGTGGCGAAACGGAGGATGTGACGATTGCAGATCTTGCCGTGGCAACCAGTGCGGGCCAGATCAAGACCGGCTCTCTCTCTCGGTCTGACCGTATTGCCAAATACAATCAATTGATCCGCATTGAAGAGCAGTTGGGTGGTGATGCACAGTATGCAGGGCTTTCTGCTTTCTATAATTTGCCGCATTTGAACGGATAGTTTCTTTTCTCTTCGGCAACCCCTGACGATGTTGCAACAGCTTGCTCAACTTGTGGAGATCAGGAGTCGGTTCTGGATTATTGTCATACTCTTGCTACTCGCGCTGCTGCAATACAAACTTTGGCTATCTCCCAAGGGGGTTCCCCACCTTTGGAAGATGGAAGAGGATATTATTAATCAGGTTGATCTCAATCAGCGTCTTGATCTCTGTAACCGGGAACTCCGGGCAGAAGTGGTCGATCTGAAAGGGGGTATTGAAGCCCTGGAAGAGCGGGCACGAAGTGATCTGGGTATGGTGAAACAGGGGGAACTCTATGTGGTGACGATGGTGGATGGAAAGATGCCTGCATCGACTCAAGCAAAGCAGGGTCAATGTGACCAGGTGGGGCAATGATCTGGGCAGTTGTCCCTGCTGCAGGTAGTGGATTACGCATGAGGGCGGATCGTCCCAAACAGTACCTCCCTTTAGCCGGTAAAACGGTCATACAACACAGTATTGAACGGCTCCTCTCTAACCAGAATATCCGGGGTGTGGTGGTTGCGGTTGCAGCAGAAGATGGTTGGTGGCCCCATCTGCAGTGGAGTGCAGGTGATCGAATTCATCGTGTTGAGGGGGGGGCAGAGCGCTCCGATTCAGTGTGTAATGCATTGCAGTGGTTGAGTGGTACTGCGGATGATCAGGACTGGGTGCTGGTTCATGATGCGGCGCGCCCCTGTTTGAGAGCAGCAGACCTGCAGAGCTTGATTGAATCACTTCAAGAGGATGCCGTTGGCGGGATTTTGGCGGCACCAGTATCCGACACGATTAAGCGGGCAGATGCAAAACAGAAGATTGCAGAGACTGTAGACCGGTCAGTATTGTGGCGAGCATTAACACCACAGATGTTTCGTTTAGGGGTGTTGCGTGCTGCACTGGAGCAGATTAAGGCCGATGGTGTAGCCGTAACTGATGATGCTGAGGCGGTTGAATACCTGAAGCTACAGCCATGTTTGATTGAGGGGGCGGTGACAAATATTAAAGTGACACATCCGGGAGATCTGTTGCTTGCAGAAGAGATAATTCTCAGGGAGTTAGAAGAGAGATGAGGATTGGCCATGGATTTGACGTACATGCCTTCGAGGCAGGAAATTATCTGATGCTCTGTGGTGTAAAGATTCCTCACTGCTATAGTTTCAAGGCACACTCAGATGGAGATGTGGCCATCCATGCGCTTTGTGATGCGTTGCTGGGGGCGCTGGCGCTGGGGGATATTGGGCAGCTCTTCTCTGATCAGGATCAGCAGTACAAGGATATGGATAGCCGTCTTTTCTTGAGAGAGGTGGTGCAGCGGATCGAGGCTGAAGGCTATCGAGTCGGCAATGTGGACCTCACTATTGTGGCACAAGCACCAAAACTGGCTGACCACATCTTATCGATGCGTAAACTCTTGAGTGAAGATATGCGGTCGGATATTCGGCAGGTCAGTGTTAAGGCAACCACTACAGAGCGGCTTGGCTTTATAGGGCAGGAGCAAGGGGTTGCCGTCCACGCTGTTGTGCTGTTGGAGCGAACTGATGTCAACTGATCAACTCCCTTATGCACATGGGGGCCCTGTGAGCCATGCCAGGGTACGCAGTTGTCCCGAAGATTTCAGAGTCAATGAAGATCTTGGCTTTGAACCTTCAGGAGAGGGTCAACACAGAATGGTTGAGATTGAGAAACGTGATCTCAATAGTGACTGGGTAGCCTCTCAAATTGCCCGGTTGCTTGGTGTTAAAAAGCGTGACGTGGGGTTGGCGGGCCTTAAAGACCGTTATGCAGTTACCCGACAGTGGTTTTCAGTCGATATGGGGGGCAGAGAGGAGCCACAGTGGCAAGATTTGGAGACCTTGGTGCAGGAAGGACAGTCGCTGAAAGTGCTTCAGGTACAGCCTCACAACCGTAAGATTCGCAGAGGTGCTCTTAAAGGGAACCGCTTTCAGTTGATACTGCGTGAAGTGGAAGCTGATGTCGCTTCTATTGAAGAGCGGTTGATGCAAATTAAAGCGCATGGCATTCCAAACTACTTTGGAGAGCAGCGCTTTGGTCGTGTTGGTGATAATGTAGAGAAGGGGTTGTTAATGTTTCAGAAAGCATACCGTCCCAGAGGCCGGCATGAAAGAGGGTTACTGCTCTCGGCAGTACGTTCTGAAATCTTCAATCAGGTTTGTGCTGCCCGTATAGAGCAGGAAAATTGGGATAAACCACTGCAGGGTGATCTCTTTGCTCTGGACGGTAGTCGTGCCCGTTTTCAGGTAGATGAGATTGATGAAGAGATCTGGAGTCGTATCGCTGAGCATGATATCCATCCAACGGGCCCTCTATGGGGGCGTGGTAAGCTGGAGAGTGGTGGTGAAGTTTCCAGGCTGGAACATTGGGTTACACAAGACCTTGAAGAGATGCGCTCAGGGTTAGAGCAGGCAGGATTAGAGCAAGATCGGCGCGCTTTGCGTTTGGTGCCCAGAGAGGTGGATTGGCGCTGGTTGGAGAAGGGAACGCTGCAACTCTGTTTCTGGTTGCCTGCAGGAAGCTATGCCACGGTAGTATTGCGAGAGTTGGTAAAGTATTAGGGAACCCCTGAATAAGTCATGTGTAAATGTCTAACGCCCATAGCGCCCAATATCTTCGTTGAAAATCTTGCTAATAGCCTGCTATTGGCTGCGATCT
>DUYW01000047.1 GCA_013349825.1 Gammaproteobacteria bacterium
AGGCGAATAGTTCCACTATTTAACGAAAAGGATGGGGAAATATGGCCAAATTCAGTTTTTCCGCAGTAGATTCTCTATTCTCGGACAAGCTCCTAGGGGGGTCATTGAGTCTCGTAGACATCAAAGCCTACAAAGTCACTCTCAACATTATTGAGAGACATCCTCAATACACTGAATTAACATATTCTCCAGCTTACTGCTGAAATAACAAGGATATTTTTGTAACAAAATGTTACAAGGCTCAAGCGTAACTTCTCAATAAACGGCGACCTAACTAAAGGACAACAACCTCACTACCATCAAACACAGCCCAGGATTTTCCACCAATAAATCACCAGACCAGCCCACTAACCGGATCTGTATGAAGTGGCTGCCCGGAGGAGAACGCAGATCGAGAAGCTCCACGTCAATACTCACTGCCTATGCTCAACACGACACCAACAAGCACCGACAGTAGCAGGAGAATCGGCAGGACAATCTGTCGAAACTTCTTCTTGAGTGGATAGGCGGCCTCAAAATCTTCCTGCAGTGGGTCGTTCATAGATTTGTGCTGGCTCTGTTTGTGCTGACTTTTAACTGCGTCTCCAGCGATGAAAACGCTCCACCCAGCGCAGCAGCCCATCTGGTTTATGTGCCCGCTTCCAGTTTCCGGCGACATATTTATTGGCCTCGGCAAGAGTGGGATAAATATGGATGGTGCCAAGAATTTTATTCAACCCGAGTCCATACTTCATGGCTGTCACAAATTCAGCAATCAGATCTCCGGCATGAGATCCTGCGATTGTGACTCCCAGAATTTTATCCTTGCCTGGCACCGTTAATACCTTGACCAGACCATGATCCTCTTCATCGGCAATCGCGCGATCCAGATCATCTATGCCATAGTGGGTCACCTCATAGGCAATCCCCTGCTCTTTTGCCTCAAGCTCATTAAGCCCTACACGCGCCACTTCAGGATCGGTGTAGGTTGCCCAGGGGATGACGGAGTAATCTGCCTTGAACCGCTTTAACGGTGCAAAGAGTGCATTAACCGCAGCATACCAGGCCTGGTGAGCTGCGGTATGGGTAAACTGGTAGGGGCCGGTAACATCGCCACAGACATAAATATTGGGATAGTTGGTGGTCAGAAACGGGTCAGCTGCAACGGTACCGTTATCATTTAAGGTCACGCCCAGCTCTTCGAGACCAAAGCCACTGATATTGGCCTTGCGACCCAGTGCGATCAGCACCTGATCAAAACCGACCCTGACCTCCTCGCCCTCAAATTCACACACAACAAATTTTTCTTCATCCTGAATTTCAAACCGTTGTGCTGTATGACCTGTAAGGACAGACATCCCCTCTTGCTCAAAGCGCTGACGCACCAGTTGTGACACCTCAACATCCTCACGCGGCATGACCTGTGGACCTCGTTGGATCAGGCTGACCTTGACTCCGAGCCGCTGAAAACTCTGAGCCAGCTCACAGCCAATCGGACCACCTCCCAGCACCACCATACGCTCGGGCCGCTGACGTAGATTCCAGACGGTATCTGAGGTGAGATAGTCGATCTGGTCCAGTCCCGGAATCGGGGGCACCATCGGCCTCGCCCCTGTGGCAACAATAATGGCACGGCTGCTGATGGTTTTCCCGTTGATCTCCACCTCCCACGGGGAGCGTATCGTCGCCTCACCGGTGAGACACTCTACGCCAAGGTTAGAGTAGCGTTCAATCGAGTCATGCGGCTCTACTTTAGTGATGACTCGTTGCACCCGCTCCATCACCTCGGCAAACTCATACTCTACTGTGGTGCTCCTGAAACCAAACTCTTGCGCCCGGTTTGCGTAGGCGACCATCTTTGCGGAGCGGATCAGTGCCTTGCTCGGCACACAGCCGGTATTGAGGCAGTCACCACCCATTTTGTGGCGCTCAATCAGGGCCACCTTGGCCTTGACTGCTGCTGCAATGTAGGAAGAGACCAGCCCCGCTGAACCCCCACCAACCACTGTAAGGTTGTAATCAAACTGCTGCGGACGCTGATATCCTTTGAGAATTTGCCGAGCCTTAAAACCTTCAACCCCCTTCTTGGCGATCAATGGAAACACCCCTAACAGGGCAAAAGAGAGCAGTAACGGCAGCGAGAGGATACCGGAGAGCGAATCAAGACTGGAGAGCTGCACTCCGGCATTCACATAAACCAGCGTTCCGGGAAGCATTCCCAGCTGGCTGATAAAGAAGAACTTCCAGGTTCTCAGGGCGGTAATTCCCATCACCAGATTGATCATAAAAAACGGAAACAGGGGGATCAGGCGTAAGGTGAAGAGATAAAACCCGCCCTCCCTCTCAATCCCCTGATTAAAGGTTGCCAATTTGTCCTGGAAACGCTGCTGAATGGTGTCCCGCAATAGAAAACGTGACGCCAGAAAGGCTACTGTTGCACCGACTGTACTGCCGAGTGAGACCGCAATCGTACCCACCCCAAGACCAAATGTGGCCCCTCCGGCCAGGGTCATAATGACGGCCCCCGGCAGGGACAAACCGGCGACAAGAATATAGATCGCGACATAGGCCGCTACAATTGTGAGCGGGTCATTGGAGTAGAGATCCTGCAACTCCTGTCGCTGGGACTGCAGCAGTTCAAGGGTCAGATAACGCCCCAGATCAAAGGCAAAAAAGCTGCCGATGAGCAGCAGTATTACGAGCAATAAGAGTGTGCGGATCAGCATCTGTCTGGAACTGGATGGCATCATGGATTTACCTGTTAAAGTTTAGGGAACCTCTGAACATTAAGTCTGGGGTTCCTTAGTAATGGAAGAAGAGTTCAGCCGTTCATAACAATCATCTTTGAGACCTGCATATCATGCAGTGTGTGTGGGATACCCCCCACCCCCAACCCTGACTGACGTAAACCGGCAAAAGGCATCCAGTCCACCCGGAAGGCGGTATGGTCATTCACCATCACTGCCGATGCATCCAGATTGCGATAAGCGTGCAGGGCACTATCAATCTTTTGGGTGAAGACTGCTGCCTGAAAGGCGTAGGGCAGTGCGTTAGCCTTTGCTATGGCCTCGTCAATATCACTATAGGGGGTGACGCTGATGACCGGACCAAAGATCTCTTGTTGACTCACCTTGCTCTCGCTTGCGGGATTATAGAGTACGGTACAGCTATAACAGCTCTCTGTGAGAGGCTCACCACCAGCCAGCAACTCTGCACCCTCCGCAAGCGCCTCGTTCACCCATTGGTTGACCCGCTCTACCTCTGCCGGTTGAATCAGTGGCCCCACTTCGGTCTCCTCTTTGAGCGGGTCACCCACGACCAACTGTTTCGCCTCTGCCGCAATTTTCAATGCCAACTCACGGGCTATGGATTCGTGCGCAAAGACCCGCTGCACCGATACACACACCTGTCCCGCATGGTATAACCCGCCCTTAACCAGTTTTGGCAAGGCGTCCTCTAGTTCAGCATCTTCAGCCACAATCACCGGTCCGACTCCGCCATGCTCCAGCGCACAACGGGTGCCGGGGGCCAGCTTGCTGCGCAGCATCCAACCAACCCGTGCGCTGCCAATAAAGGAGAAGAAACCAACCCGTTGATCCGAGACCAGTGATGTACTGATTGCGCTCTCCCTGATCACCAATGGCTGACACCACTCAGCAGGCAGACCTGCCTCACGCAGCAGATCGACAAAATTGAAACAGGATATCGGTGTATTTTTGGCNGGTTTAACAACCACCGGGCAGCCTGCCGCTATGGCTGGCCCAACCTGATGCACAATGAGGTTCAATGGATGGTTAAAGGCGCTCACCGCCACTACCACCCCAATCGGTTCATGGCTGGTAAAGGCGAGTCGTCCTGCAGATGCGGCATTGACATCCATCGGTATCACCTCTCCGCCACCACTACGCAGAGTCTCTATACAGATATTAATTCCATCAATGGCGCGAGCCACCTCTACTCTGGAGTCGAGCAGCGGTTTCCCCCCTTCGGCTGCGGCATCTTGTGCCAGGGCTTCTGCCCTCTCTTTCATCAGTTCTGCCACACGCTGCAAAATCTCAACTCTCCGGGGCTGTGGTAACCACCGTTTTCGATCTTTGAAGAGATTATTGGCAGTGGTGAGAGCCTGTTCAACGATAGAGGCATCGGCCACCTCTACCGTGGCAATCGTTTCACCATCATAGGGACAAGTGACTTCTATGGTGTCACTGGTTTTGGTCGGGTAATCCAGTTTTATGTGGCGCATTTTTCTCTCCGGCTAAATAAACTGACTTTTTTCTTGAATCTCATGGTTGAGGATACGGTCATTGTCCGAGTAATCCACTGGTACTTCAATCAGATGAACACCCGGTGTATTGAAACAGCGCTCCAGTAGCTCAACCAGATCATCACTGCGTTGCAGACGATGCCCTGCAACCCCATAGCTCTCGGCATATTTTACAAAATCTGGATTTGTCAGATCCAGCCCAAAATCTTCAAACCCCATATTTGGCCTGGCTCGCTTTGTAGTTACGGACAAACCAGAACGTGATGAACCTGCATTGTCTTGACTCTTCTACTTCACACGGCCTGATCTGCTTGGCCGCCACCGATTTCAATATGGTAGTGGCGACGGTAGGCCTCGATTAGCGCCTCTCCTTCAGCCATTTCGATTCCTGTATCGGCAAGCGCCATTCTAGCCAGTTCCAGACTCGCCTCAATATTCTCGGAGACCACATCGGATGCCCCCAGCTTACGCAGCGCGATACACTGATCAATGTTGTGCCCACGCGCGTAGAGTTTTACATGGGGATAATTACTGCGTAGATATTCAACCAACTTCTTTGCGGATTTAGGGTTGTTGATGGTGACAATCACCGCAGCAGCTTCGTTGATTCCTGCTGCTTTCAACAGTTCCGGGTTGTGCCCATCCCCGAAGTAGACCGGATGTCCTTTAGCTCGCTCCTGCTCAACGATTACTGCACTGCTATCCAGTGCCACAAAAGGGTGTCCCGCCATTTTTAACACATCACCAATACGGTGCCCGACCCGACCAAACCCAATCAGAATAACCGAGGCGGCCACCGGCTGCTCAATAACCGGATCAATTTCACAAGTAATGCAAGCCGGTCTTTTGGCCATACGTTGTGCCACATGGGCCAACAGTGGAGTGGCCAACATGCTCAACAGCACCACCAGTAACAGCTGCTCAAACAGTGCGTTCTCTAGCAGTCCGGCCTGAAATGCCAATGAAAAGAGCACCAAGGCAAACTCTCCACTCTGTGCCAATACCAGTGCCACTGCACCACTCTGGTTAGGCTTCAACCCATACCAGCGTGCCACCGGATAGAGCGACGCTATTTTAATGACAATAAGCAGCACAACCAACCCCAGAGAGCGTAACGGTTGATCCAGCAAGAGCCCAAGATTGAGCGACATCCCCATCGACATGAAGAAGAGTCCCAACAGCAGGCCACGAAAGGGGTGAATCTCTGCCATCACCTGGTGTTTATAGGAGGAGTTTGAGAGCAGTATACCCGCCAGAAAGGCACCCATCGCCATCGACAGCCCGATATGCTCAGTAATCAGTGCGATACCGAGTACAACCAGCACTGCGGTTGCAGTAAAGATCTCTGAACTTTTGGACAATGCAATTCGGTGGAGAATCGGGTGCAAAAAATAACGTCCGATAACCACAACTGCACCCAAAATCAGTAGAGATTCCGCTACAGCGAGGCCGATATCTGCCCCGATACTCAGCTCGGGCATCGCCAGTAGTGGCACAAGCGCCAGCAGCGGCACCACCGCCAGGTCCTGCAGCAGCAGGATGGCAAAGGAGCTGCGACCATAGACCGAGTTGAGACATTTATTCTCTGTCAATAACTGTAATACAAAGGCGGTTGAAGAGAGTGCCAGGGCGAGACCAATCAGGATCGATGCCTTCAGTGCGATACCAAACAGCAGGTGGCAGACTGCGATCAACAGCACCCCGGTCACCATGACTTGCGCACTCCCCATCCCGAACACCATGCGGCGAATCTTCCACAATAATTCAGGCTTGAGTTCAATACCGATCACAAACAGCAGCAGTACCACACCGATCTCGGCAAAGTGGCTCACCTCACTGGCATTGGTGATCAACCCCAGACCAGAAGAACCGACCACGCCGCCTGCAACCAGAAAACCGGGAACTGCCCCAAGCCGGACCCACTGCGCTACAGGCACCACAATGACGGCTGCAACCAGCAGAATAATGAGATCAATCAGATAGGGGTGTGTCATCTTATTATGCTACCACCAACAGACTACCCTTTTTCACCTTGTCTAAGTCTCTTCTTGAAGCGGTTGAGCAGCTTGCTTCGCATCTGTGATTCACGATGCTTAAGAGCTGCATTCATGCTCTTCTCTGCCGCCTCTGCCAATAACTGCTGCGCACTGCGATTGCTCCCTTGTGGATTTCTCTGGATATAACTACCATCTGGCTGCATCTCCCATGCCCCACGCTGGTCACCCAACTGCGCATCGAGGGTCATTCTCAGCTCCTGACGCAGCGCCCCCTCTTCAACCGGTGCCAATACCTCAACACGACTTTCCAGGTTGCGCTTCATAGAGTCTGCAGAGCCGATAAAGTACTCCTCTTCGCCACCATTGTAGAAGTAGTAGATCCGCCCATGCTCCAGGAAACGACCCACAATACTAATCACATTGACTGACTCACTGAGCCCCTCAATTCCGGGACGCAGACGGCAGGTATCACGAATAATCAGATCAATCTTTACCCCTGCCTGCGCTGCCTGATAGAGTGCGAAAACCACATCCGCATCCTCCAGCGCATTCATCTTGAACTGAACCAGACCATTTTGATACTGCTTGTGATTTTCTACTTCATGTCCAATTTTCTCAATCAGCTTTTTCTTCATCATCTTCGGTGAAGTAAGGATCTTTCGGTATTCCCGCTCTTTGGGGCCATAACCGGTCAGCAGATTGAATAGTTCTGTCAGATCATTGCCAATATCTTCATCACGGGTCAAGAGGCCAAAGTCGGTATAGAGCCGCGCTGTGCCGCTATGGTAGTTACCGGTGCCGATATGACAGTAGCGCGCCAATCCATTGTAATCCTGTCGCACGACCAAAATAGTTTTACAGTGCGTTTTGAGACCAATCACTCCGTAGATCACGTGAATCCCCTGCTGCTCCAGTTCACGTGCCCAGTGGATGTTGGCCGCTTCATCAAAGCGCGCCTTGATCTCTACCAGCACGGCGACCTGTTTGCCATTCTGCACGGCACGAATCAGGTGGCGAATTAATTTTCCATCCGGTGCTGTGCGATAGAGGGTCATTTTGATGCCCAACACCTTGGGGTCGGTGCTCGCCTCCCGTACAAACCGTTCGACCGAGTTGGCGAAAGACTGGTAGGGGTGGTGCAGTAACAGCGGGCCATTATTGCGGATAATATGGAAAATATTCTGGCTATTCTCAGCCAGCAGCGGGTGGTCCAGCGGATGTAGTTCAGCATCATGCAGTGCAGGAAGATCAATCGATGCAATCTGAAACAGATCATGCATTGCCAGATTGTCCTGCTCAAACACATCTTCCTCCTGATCGAGTCCCAGTTCAGCGGCCAACATGCCATAGTGAAGGGGATCACAACCACGACTCACCTCAAGCCGCACAATAGGTGCAAAATGGCGCTCTTTAACCTCTGACTCAATCATTGAGAGGAGATCATCGGCCCCCCCCTCACTCTTCTCGACACTCGCATTGCGGGTAATGCGGAACATCTCATGCGAAATCACCTCCATGCCCGGAAACAGCAGATCCAGATTATAGGTGATCAGCTCTTCGATCAGAATATAGCGATAGCCTGACCCTTCACATTCAACCGGGTAATAGCGCGGCGCAAACTCTTTATGTAGTGGCACCTTGATGCGTGCCAGAACCGGGGTCTCCTCCTGCGGGTAACGTAGCGTTACTAACAGGTTAAGGTTGAGATTTGAGATAAAGGGGAACGGATGTGACGGGTCCATGGCCAACGGGGTCAGCAGTGGCAGCACCCGCTCTTGAAAGGCCTTTCTCATCGACCCCTGCTCACTCTCCGTCAGATCCTTGTAACAGACAAGATCGATATCCTCTCTCTTCAACTCTTTTTTCAATGCCCTCCAGATTTCACTCTGACGAGCCTGAATCTCACGTACCACTTTGTTGGACTCACGAATCTGCTGCTGTGGTGTCCGTCCATCCACGGTGGGCTCTTTATAACCGGCAGCAACCTGCTGTTTGAGCCCTCCAATCCGTTTCATGTAGAACTCATCCAGATTGTTACTCACAATTGCAATAAACTTTACCCGCTCCAGCAGAGGATTACGTGGATCTTCTGCCTCGTGCAATACCCGTTGATTAAAGGCGAGCCAAGTCAACTCCCGATTAAGGTACAACGTACTCTCTTTCAGCTCCATCCTGTCTGCATCCTTGGTTAAATGGTTTTGAACAACAAGCGGATTACTCCTCTATCTTACTCTTCAGCTGAGCCTCTAACTGATCACAGACGGTGGTAAGAACCTTCACCCGCGCGTAGTATTTATTATTGCCTTCAACCAGGAACCACGGTGCAATGGTTGAGCTGGTGCGCTGAATCATGTCATCAACGGCCTCTTCATACTCCTGTCGTTTGTCCCGGTTGCGCCAGTCCTCATCGGTTAGCTTCCACGCCTTGTGAGGGGTCTGTTCCCGCAATTTGAAACGGGCCAACTGCTCATCCGGGTCGACATGGAGCCAGAACTTCAGCAACAGCACGCCACTACTGACCAGATGCTCTTCAAAGTCGTTAATCTCACTATAGGCACGTCGCCACTCCTCCTCTTTGGCAAATTTCTCCACCCGCTCCACCAAGACCCTGCCATACCAGCTACGATCATAGATGGTGACTCTGCCTTTACGCGGGATATGACGCCAGAAGCGCCACAGGTAGTGGTGTGCCTGCTCCTCATCGGTCGGTGCAGCAATCGGGATTACCCGATACGAACGGGCATCCAGTGATGCGGTGATGCGGCGGATCGCCCCCCCCTTACCGGCAGCATCCGACCCCTCAAACAAGAGGATGATCGAGTCACCTTTCTGTTTTTTGCCTGCCTTTCTGAATAGATCACTCAAACGTGCCTGCTGCTCTTTAAGTGCTCTCTTATACTCAGACTTCTCCAGTACCAGATCACGGGGCAGGCTCTCCAGAATACTGGTCTGTTGACTCAAGGTCTCCGTCACCGACTCGATCTGTTCTGTCAGTTCACCAACCTCTACAGGGGGGTGTTCCGTCAGCTGTCTTGCCTGGTCCAGTTTTCGTTTCAGAGTGTCCCGAACAATAGCGGCTACCGCCAGATTACGGTAGTTGTCATCCTCGCCTTCGATGATATGCCAGGGTGCGCCACCGGTACTGGTTTTCTGCATGGTGCGCTCTGCCACCTCAATAAAACGCTCATAGAGACGCCAGTTCTTCCAATCTTTTTCGGTTACTTTCCAGCGCAACAGTGGATCAGACTCCAGTTTTTTCAGTCGGCGCTTCTGCGCGGCCCTGCTGAGGTGCATCCAGAATTTAATAACAATCGCACCATCGTCCACTACCATCTTTTCAAAGTTGTTGATCTGACTCAGCTCTTCATCCAGCTCAGAGTGGTCGGTCACTTCATGAACCCACTCCAGAATCGGCTTGGAGTACCAGGCACTCATAAACATGCCGAAGGCACCGCGGCCCGGCAAGTCTCGCCAGTAACGCCAAAAGGGTGGACGTTCGCGCTCCTCATCGGAAGGGTCGGTATAGGCATGAGTTGATATCCAGCGCGGGTCCATCCATTCGTTGAGCAGATTAACCGTTGCCCCCTTACCCGCACCATCGACTCCGGCCAATACAATGACAACCGGGATGTTAGCCTGTCGTACCTGTTGTTGAATCTCTAATAGCTGTACCCGTAACTCAGGCACCAATTTTTTGTAATCACTTTTACTGACTTTACGCCCTAGCTCTGCGGTCTCAAACATAGTATTCCCCAGTGTTTCTCAATCTTGCCCAACAATATAGCCATAATTGTTGTAGCCAATATGGATTGAAGGAGTGTGAACTGTCTATACTACCGCTCTGCAACCCACGCAATCAAAGAAAGTTTTAGAGTTAACGTAGTCTCCTTCCCATTAGGGAGAATTACAGGACCTCAAAGATCATCCAAAAGGTAATCTTGCAGATCCTCTTCCCCGCTCTCCAACATGGCAAAGCTGCGAATTGAGACACCTGCATCATGTACGGACTCTCTTGACCCGCTGATCAGAGGGTGCCAGCCAGGCAGTGGTTCCCCGTTATAAGCCAGTCGATAACCACAGGTAGCAGGGAGCCAATCAAACTCAGCAGCTCTCTCAAGTGTAAGATGGACACAGTTGGGGACATTTCGGTTGCGGTTCGGGTAATCACTACAGCTACACTGTTCAAGGTTGAGCAGATGACAAGCGATACTGGTGTAATAGACGGCTCCGCTATCCTCATCCTCCAGCTTCTGCAGACAGCAGCGTGCGCAGCCATCACAGAGTGCTTCCCACTCTTTGGGTGTCAACTCATTGAGCGAAAAATACTCCCAAAAACGTTCGCGCATTGCCGTCTCCAACAGGCTAATCAGCGTCCGCCACGTAGCAACACGATTGCACCTACTACACTGACAATAGCGCCCGTAACCACAAACTCTGTGATCAGCAGTGCCCCTGTAATCAACAGTGATCCACCTGCAATAGCACCATAGTGGCTGCGTTGACTCTGCTCCAGGGTTTCACGCAGCTGCTGCAGTTCAGTTGAGCGCCACTCCATGGAGAGCTTGCCCTGCTGCGCCCTATTGAGAAGGTCAATCACTACACGGGGCACTTCGGGAATCTGCTCCAGCAGATCTGGAGTCTCATGCATCACTTTGCGTTTCAGACCATCAAACCCTTTACGGTCCCGAATCCACTTTTCCAGGAAGGGCTTTGCCGTATCCCACAGATCAAGGTCTGGATAGAGCTGCTTTCCCAACCCTTCAATATAGAGTAGCGTCTTCTGCAGCAGCACCAGTTGAGGCTGTACCTCCATTCCAAAACGGCGTCCGGTACGGAACAGCTTGAGTAACAGCAGTGCAAAAGAGATCTCACTGAAGGGGCGTTCGAAGATTGGTTCGCAGACACTGCGGAAGGCAGATTCCAGTTCATCGGCACGGGTTGTTGCTGGTACCCAGCCAGACTCCAGATGGAGCAGTGCGACCCGGCGGTAGTCACGATTGAAGAAGGCCAAAAAATTCTCAGCCAGGTAGCGTTGATCCCCTTCGGTCAGGCTTCCCATGATACCGAAGTCGACTGCTACATATTTTGGATAGGCCGGATTCTCTGTATCCACCATGATATTGCCGGGGTGCATATCGGCATGAAAGAAGTTATCACGGAATACCTGAGTAAAGAAGATCTCCACCCCCAGTTCCGCCAACCGCTTCATATCCACCCCCAGAGAGCGCAGGGTATCGAGATCCCCCACGGGCACACCACGCACCCGATTCATCACCAGAATCTTTTCACGGGTCAGCTCCCAATCCGGCTCTGGTACGATCAGCACATGCTCACCTTTGGAGAAGTTGCGCCCCACCTGTGAGAGGTTGGCAGATTCGCGCATCATATCCAGCTCATCCAGAATGACCTGCTCATAATCGGCAACAATCTGTTTAAGGTGAAGCCGTCGCCCCTCTCTCCAGTAACGCTCAGCGAGCGCTGCCAACTGTTTGGCCAGACCGACATCCCGACGAATCTGCTGCTCAATATCCGGGCGCACCACCTTGATAACCACCTCTTCGCCTTTCAGGGTACGTGCTGCATGTACCTGTGCAATCGAGGCAGAGGCAATCGGTATCTCCTCGAAGTGGTCAAACAGGTTTTCAATTCGATCCCCCAGAGCCTCTTCTACAATCCGCTTGGCATCGGTTCCAGAGAATGGCGGTACCGCATCCTGCAGTTTGGCCAGCTCATCGGCAATCTCATCTGGCAGCAGATCTCGACGGGTAGAGAACATCTGCCCCAACTTCACAAACACCGGCCCCAGATCTTCCAAAGCATGACGAATTCTCACCCCCTCTGGACCACGCTCACGTCTCACCCAATAGAGCGGTGAGAGATAGAGCAGGAAACGGAGTGGACGAAACAGATGCAGTGCCAGAATAATCTCATCCAGACGGTGACGCGCCAACACCCGCTGAATGGCGAGCAGGCGAACAAATTGTCCGGGCCTAATCATCAACAGTTATACCGCAGTTGTGGGAAAAAACCATTTTTGGCGCTGCTTATTTCTTAAAACCACGATGGAGTGCGACGATACCGCCTGTCATATTGAAGTATTCGGTGCGGTCAAATCCGGCTTCATCCATCATCTCCCGCAAGGTATTCTGATCAGGATGCATACGAATTGACTCTGCAAGATAGCGGTAACTGTCCTCATCATTGGCAACCACTTTACCGATAAAGGGAAGGATATTGAACGAGTAGAAATCATAGGCTGACTTCAGTCGCTGATCTTGCGGTTTGGAGAACTCCAGCACCAGCAGGCGACCTCCCGGCTTCAATGCCTTGTAGATAGAGCGTAGCGCCTGATCTTTGTCCGTCACGTTGCGTAACCCAAAGGAGATGGTGATACAGTCAAAGCGGTTATCCGCAAAGGGGAGCTGTTCGGCATTGATCTGGACATATTCCACATTACCGAGAATCCCCTCGTTGATCAGCCGCTCACGCCCTTTATGCAACATACTCTGATTAATGTCCGAGAGTACTACGCGACCTTGTGGGCCGACAATTTTTGCAAACTGAAGGGAAAGATCACCGGTACCACCGGCCAGATCAAGAATCTCCTGACCTTCGCGAACGCCGCTCATCTCAATGGCCTGCTTCTTCCACAGTCGATGAATTCCCATCGACATCAGGTCATTCATCACATCATATTTACTGGCGACCGAGTCGAACACTCCACGAACCCGGCCCGCCTTCTCGCCAACGGCAACATCCTCATAACCAAAGTGTGTAGTCTCTTCCTTCATCTTATTCATCCGTCAGCGCTATCTTCAAACAGGTGATTATACGATATCGCGCACCTCAGGAGCGTCAATTGACATATCCGGTAGATCAGCACATTCAGGAGCCGCCTCACAACAGAGGCAATACAGCTAAATTGTGAGTTACTGGCCAGACCCAAGATTTTAGAGCAGCCGCTCCAGCAGAGCTCTTAAGTGGCGAGACGTTCAGAAGTGGTCATACGCTGAATGCCTTCAGCCTCCAGTCTGGAAAGATAGTCCTGCCAGTATGCCTCCATTCTTTCCCCCAGGGTATAGAGCCAATCCCAGGAGTAGATGCCGGTATCGTGACCATCATCAAATTTGAGTGAGACCGCATAACGTCCGACCGGGTCGATTTTATCGATTGCTACATCCTCTTTACCCACTTGCAGCTTCTCTTCGCCGGGGGCATGCCCGCGCACTTCAGCCGAAGGCGAGTAGACGCGCAGAAACTCTGCGGTGTAGTCCCAGGTTTTACCATCCTCGTAACTTAATGTAAGAATCCGTGACTCCTTGTCATAACGAATCTCTGTCGGGGTGATATCTCTTTTTTCACTCATTGTTCACAACTCCTTGAAACCATGCTCCTCAAATAACCGGGGTGCGTTTTCCCGGTTTACAAGATTCTCTACAGAATATAACGGCTCAAATCTTCATCTTCAGCCAGTTCTGCAAGATGCTTTTCAACATAGTCTGCATCGATCACCACCTCTTCTCCGGCACGATCTGCAGCCTCAAATGAGATCTCTTCCAACAGTCGCTCCATCACGGTATGGAGGCGACGTGCCCCAATATTCTCTGTACGCTCATTCACCTGCCAGGAGAACTCGGCAATGCGGTGGATCCCTGTCTCATCAAACTGCAGGTTCACTCCGTCGGTATCCATCAAGGCCGTGTACTGCTCGGTCAGTGAGGCATTCGGTTCAGAGAGAATTCGGGTGAAGTCCTCCACACTCAACGCCTTCAATTCTACCCGGATTGGCAGACGTCCCTGCAGCTCTGGAATCAGGTCGGAGGGTTTGGATAGATGAAAGGCACCTGAAGCGATAAAGAGGATATGGTCGGTTTTGATCATTCCATATTTGGTACTGACCGTACTGCCTTCAACCAGAGGTAGCAGATCACGCTGCACCCCTTCCCGTGAAACTTCTCCGCCACCACCAGCTCCCTCACTGCGCTGTGCCACTTTGTCAATTTCATCCAGAAAGACAATACCATTCTGCTCAACCCGTTCGATGGCTCTGGATTTAATCTCCTCTTCATCCACCATTTTGTGAGACTCTTCCTCAATCAGTAGCTTGAGGGCATCTTTAACCTGCATTTTCTTCGGTTTGGGCGGTTTACCCCCCATATTCTGGAACATGCCCTGTAGTTGTGAGGTCATCTCCTCCATTCCTGGCGGCCCCATAATCTCAACCCCTACCGATGGTGCTGCAACCTCGATCTCAATTTCCCGATCATCCAGTTTCCCCTCTCTCAGCTTTTTGCGAAATTTCTGGCGGGTCGGTGACTCTTGTTCAACCAGCTCATCTCCGCTGCCACGTACCGGTGGAAGCAGCACATCCAGTATGCGCTCTTCTGCTGCATCTTCAGCCCGAACCTTGACGGAGGCGACCGCGTCTTCACGCATTTTCTTGATAGAGATATCCGCCAGATCACGTATGATCGACTCAACATCGCGCCCAACATAGCCCACTTCAGTGAATTTTGTCGCCTCTATCTTAATAAACGGGGCGTTGGAGAGACGCGCCAAACGACGTGCAATCTCGGTTTTACCGACACCCGTTGGCCCAATCATAAGGATATTTTTGGGGGTAATTTCATATCGCAGCTCATCGCTCACCTGCATTCGGCGCCAGCGGTTACGTAGCGCAATCGCCACAGCCCGCTTGGCCTCATCCTGACCGATAATGTGTTTGTCCAGCTCGTGAACGATCTCTCTTGGAGTCAATTCATTCATAACTTCGTTGTATCCATTTTAAAAAATAAGGTTGATTGTGCCATTTTAGCCATCCTTCTCTTCACTCAGCTCTTCAACCACCAGGCTGCGATTGGTAAAGACACAGATATCTGCTGCGATTCCCATGCTCTTCTCAACAATCTCTTTAGCATCCATCTCGCTATTTTCCAGCAGTGCACGTGCCGCAGAGAGCGCATAGTGACCACCCGAGCCAATCGCTACAGCACCGTGCTCCGGTTCAATAACATCACCATTACCGGTAATTACCAGGGTCTCATTTTCATCCGCAACCAGTAGTAGCGCCTCCAGACGACGCAACATACGGTCTGTTCGCCAATCTTTAGCCAGCTCTACCGCTGAGCGAACCATATGACCGGAATACTTCTCCAGCTTTCCCTCAAAACGTTCAATCAGGGTGAAAGCATCTGCAGTGCCACCGGCAAAACCGGCGATCACTTTATCATGGTAGAGGCGGCGAATTTTACGCGCATTGCCCTTCATCACTGTGTTCCCCAGCGAGACCTGTCCATCTCCACCAATCACCACCTGGTTATCGCGGCGGACACAGAGAATCGTTGTTCCGTGATACTGCTCCATTGTACTCATCTACCTCACTTCAATTTGGCCCTGTTGCTCTATGGTGCAACCTCGACCCATGGTTGGAAAATGGTTCATAAATATTTACTGTGTTGAACGCGGTTCACAGCATGGTTAACAGAGAATCCGACACCAAGCATGAAACCCTCTGATCGTAACCATTTTCATTCAGGAAAGAGGGGAATAGTACCGTAATCCACACCATGTCGTCAGCACAATGGGGTTTCTATTCAGTTTCTGTCGGCACAAAGTGTTTGAGACGGCTCTTCTGCTTCGAACGGGGGTGAGCCTGATCATAAACCTCAGCCAGGTGTTGAAAATCAAGATGGGTGTAGATCTGTGTCGTACCTATATTTTTATGCCCCAGCATCTCCTGTACTGCCCGCAAATTACCACTCGACTCCAGAATGTGGCTGGCAAAGGAGTGTCTCAACAGATGGGGATGCACATGCTGGGTGATACCACGCTGCCTGGCCCAATCGGCCAGGCGCTGCTGAATGGTTCGGGGTGAGATACGCTTGCCGCGCTGGCTGACAAACAGTGCCATCTCACCCACTGCAGCCATCTGATCACGCAACGGTAGCCACTCTTGTACCGCCTGTAATGCCTGGCTCCCGACCGGGATGATGCGCTCCTTACGCCCTTTACCCACCACCTGAATGGTCTCCTCATCAAATTGGATGGCACCACAATCGGCGTTGACCAACTCGGTGAGACGCAATCCGGAGGAGTAGAAGAGTTCAAACATTGCAAGGTCTCGCACGGAGAGTGGGTCATCCTCTGGGGGATTCCCTTCAAACTCTTTATTGAGCAGTCCCGCCATCTGGTCCACATCCAGCGTTGAGGGCAGTTTACGGCTCCCTTTGGGGGCGCTGACACCCACAGCGGGGTTGGACTCCACCAATTTCTCCTGCAACAGAAAACGATAAAAGGCGCGAATGGCGGACAAGTTGCGTTGAATGGTTCGGCTGGAGGCCCCTTTGCGGTGGCGCTGAGCAACAAATTCGCGGACCTGATGGGGATTTAGATCAACCCAATCCACAGCGCCCTGTTCTAAATAACGCTGAAAATGGTCCAGGTCTCTACGGTATCCCTGAACCGTATTGAGAGAGAGCAACCGACCATTCTCCAGGTCACCCAAGAAACGGGCGACCCACTCTGCTACCTTTGCAGAATCAATTTCGCTCACAATGTTGTAGTGCGCGACTGACCAGTTCGGAGAGCTGATCAAGGAAGTGGGTCCCCATGTGGTGGTGATACTGCTGCGGGTCTGAGCTACCGAGTGCCACCAAACCCTGATTGCCAAACTCCCCCAGTGGCAATAATGCAACCGAGGCACCATCCTCTACCCCTTCCCCAAACAAAGATTTGCGCTGCTCCTCCTCCAACTGTCCACAGAACGGAACACTGTCACGCATCATCTCTTCAAAGGTCTCATGGGTCTCGGCAGTCTCGCCATGTGGCAATAGCACCACCACCTGCTCTATATTGAAGTGCTCTCGCAGGCTCTCATAGAGTGAAGCGATCACGTCATCATGATCTTCACACTCCAGTAACTCCAACGCCAAGCGGTGCATATTATCACTCAGTTTGTGGTTGTCACGCGCTACATGGAGCAGACTGCGGATCTCATTTTGCAGTTTGCCATTCTGTTCACGCAACATCACCACCTGACGTTCGATCAGTGAAGTGACACCTCCATTCTGATGTGGAATCTCCAGCGCACCCAGAAGTGCCGGCTGCCTCTGAAAAAAATCCGGATGCTGCTTCAAGTAGCTAACCACATCTTCTGCCGTGATGATCTGCTGATCTGTTGACTGACCCTCTTGCTGACTCATAACTCAACCACCCCTTCAAAAACGGTCTCTGCCGGACCGGTCATCATCACTGGTGCATCTCCTCCATTCCACTCTATCAAGAGTTCACCACCCCGCAAGGTTGCTGTAACTTTACGATCCAACTTTCCCTGCACGATCCCCGAAACCACGGCAGCACAGGTTCCGGTGCCACAGGCCAGGGTCTCACCAGCACCACGCTCATAGACGCGCAACTTGATTCTGGAGCGATCCACTATCTCCATAAAACCTGCATTCACCCGCTGCGGAAAACGGGGGTGAGACTCCAGCAGTGGCCCCAAGCGCTCCACCACTGCATCGCTTAATTGATCGACAGTCACGACCACATGAGGGTTTCCCATCGAAACAGCCCCCACCTTCAGGGTTTCGTCATCAACCTCAATCGCATACTGGTCAGTCTGCTGCTCTGCCTCAAACGGGATCGCTTTTGGTTCTAAAATCGGTGTCCCCATATTGACGGTAACCCAGCCGTTGGGCTGAAGCTTCAGAGTGATGACTCCAGATGCTGTTTCAACCACAATCTCCTGTTTCCGGGTCAGCCCCTTTTCACGGACAAAACGGGCAAAACAGCGTGCCCCATTGCCGCACTGCTCCACTTCTCCACCATCAGCATTCCAGATACGGTAGCGAAAATCGGTCTCATCACTGAGCGATGGCTCGACCAGCAATAACTGATCACACCCCACCCCAAAGTTCCGGTCTGCCAGAAAACGGACCTGCTCTGTTGTTGGTTCAAAGGGAGAGGTGACCCCATCAATGACGACAAAGTCATTACCCAATCCATGCATTTTTGTAAATTGCAGTTGACTCATATTCCTTTACTCTGGGATGTGCTCACCGGCATAAAGTGATTCAATGGTTTCACGTTCACGAACCAGCCACTGCTGATCACCTGAGACCATCACCTCTGCTGCACGAGGCCGGGAATTGTAGGTAGAGCTCATCACAAAGCCATAGGCCCCGGAAGAGAGCACCGCCAGAAAATCACCCGACTGCACATTCAGAGCACGGTCTTTACCCAAAAAGTCACCAGTCTCACAGATCGGCCCAACCACATCATAGTTGACCACTTCCCCACCATTGCGCTCTTCAACCGTGACAATTTTCTGCCATGCGCTGTAAAGAGCGGGGCGGATCAGATCATTCATCGCACCATCCACAATACAGAAATTTTTCTCTTCACCCTGCTTGAGAAACTCTACTTTCGTCAGCATCACCCCTGCGTTGCCAACCATGGCCCGCCCCGGCTCCATGATCACCTCCAGATCACGCCCCTCCAACCGGGTGGTAACCGCCTGCACATAGGCTTGCGGAGAGGGGGGGCTATCATCCTGATAGTCAATACCAAGCCCACCCCCCACATCAATATGGTGCAGCTGAATACCCG